>DASRER010000008.1 GCA_035651995.1 Terriglobales bacterium
CCAGAACGATCCGCACTGGCGCGACCTGATCCTGTTCTACGAATACTTCCACGGCGACAACGGATCGGGCGTGGGCGCCAGCCACCAGACAGGATGGACGGGCCTGGTCGCGAAGCTTTTGCAGCAGAGCGGCGCCTACGACCATCCGCGAGCGATGGCGAAGCACGCCCGAATGCGCCAGGCCAAGGCCGCGGCCCTGAGCCAGTCACAATCGGCGCGGAGCACGGAGTAGCGCCTGTGGCTTGCGTTGTAGCGGGGCCACCGGCGCGATCGCCGTTGCGCAACACGCGCGGCGCGTATCTTCGCTAAAACCGCGAAACAAAGCCCCAGGTGTAAACTGAAGAGGCTGTGCGCTTGTCACGGCCCCGTAGCTCAGATGGATAGAGCAGCGGTTTCCTAAACCGTAGGTCGGCAGTTCGACTCTGCCCGGGGCCTCCAGCTGTTTAGGAAGCGATTTCATAAGCTTACGTCGCTCGTCGCACGCGCGCCCGTCACTGCCTACTGCACACTCACTGCACACTCGCCAGTTCGACGCCGCCGCGCGCCTCATCTGGCCGGTCAGCCACCGCGCTGTTGAGTGTCTTGCCGCCCGCCCGCAGGGCCTTCGCCGCGCTTCATAGAGGCCTCACCGTGGTCGCGTCCGCTCACCGCAGTTAAGCCTTGGACGGAGTTCTTCATTGTGGAACAGGCGTCGTGCAGTCCGGGCTGCTGTGATACCGTCCGGCGCTGCTCAAAACACATTCGCGCTCGCGAAATCACGCGCAGTGCATTCGAAATTGAGGCGCACCCTTGATGGGGATCACATTACGGCTCTTGCTCGCGGCAATGTTGATCAGCTGCGGATTGCTACCGCAGCGATCGCGAGAGGAAACGTGGACGCAGCGTGGGTTCGACGAGTTTTCGCAAGGCACATTCGGCGGGGCCGGCCGGAACATCTATGTCAGCGCGCGCGGCCGCATTCAGATGATCAACCGGCTCGATCTAAACAACGACGGCAACGTCGATATCGCCATCGGTAATGGTCACCCCAAAACAGAGAAGGAAGACGTCTTCATCTATCCGAACCGCAATGGCGATTTCAACTCGGTCGAGCGAATTGCCCTGCCCGCCGATGGAGCTTACGCCGCCGCGATCGCGGACCTTAATAAGGACGGATATAACGACCTGATACTCGCCCAGCGAGACAACGGCATCAGTCCACGCCTGAACGCATTCATTTATTGGAATGGTCCGGACGGACTCACCGTGAAGCGGAGGCTGGAGCTGCCCGCATTTGCGGCACGCAAGGTAGTGGCTGCCGACCTGAACGGCGATGGGTGGATTGACCTTGCCTTTGCGTGCGAAAACGAGAGCACCGACCCGAAGGCTGCTGTCTCGACGGTCTACTGGAATTCCAATGGGAGCTTTGCAGCTGGCCGTCGACAGGATTTCGCCGGCCCGCAATGGGAGAGTCTGACTGCGACCGATTGGGATGGCGATGGCATCGCCGACCTGCTCGTGTCGACAGCAAAGTCCGTGCTGCTCTACCGCGGTACGAAGCAGCAGCTCATGGATGCGCAACCGCTGCTTGATACCGGCGGCGGTCCGATCGCGGCGGGCGATCGGGATAGCGACGGCAAGACGGATGTCGCGGTTGCCGACAAGAAAACAGTGAAACTCTATCGGCATATGCCTGGCAGCTCACCGATTGCTCTAAACATCGTCAACGTGTCCGCTCTTGCCTGGGCTGATTTCGACCAGGACGGCCGCAAGGATCTGTTGGTTTCAGTGCAGAACATATCCGGCAATGAGTTCACCGACTCGTTCATTCTTTGGAATGATCCGCAAGGCTTCGATCATCGCGAACGTACCCGCCTGCCAACGGTGGATGCGATGGACGCCGCGGCAGCCGATCTAGACGGTGATGGCTATCCGGAAGCGATATTCGCGGACCGTCGCGCATACAACGACAACAACATCCAATCACTGATCTATTGGAACGTGCACGGAACATTCGATCGCGGCCGGAAGACGATGCTCGATACTCGAGGCGCCTCTGGAGTAGCGGTTGGCGACTTGAATCACGACGGCCGCCCGGACCTGGTCTTCACGAACACGAATGGCGACTTGCATGAGGGCTTCAGCCCCAATTACATCTACTGGGGGGACGGCACAAGGAACTACTCCGTGGCCCGGCGAACTATTCTGCCGAGCTACTACACGACCGGCTCGGTACAGGCCGACCTGAATGACGATGGGTGGGTTGACCTTGGGTTCAACGAGGGCCGATATGCGGCGGGCCGGCCCGGAACGCTGGAGGGCTTTTATCTCTGGTGGGGGTCGAAGGCCGGGTTTTCGGCTGACCATCGGACGATACTCTCCAACTTTAATCCCGCCGGAGGCGCGAAGGCGGCCGATCTGAATCGAGATGGCTGGCTCGATCTCATCGTGGGCGGCGAAGAGAGCGACGGTGGGACGAAGGGAGGCTTCGTCATCTTCTGGGGCTCCGCCGACGGCTACTCGATTCGGCGGCGACAGGTGTTCCCGCTCGGTGCGAGTTCACGCGAGCCGTTGGTGGCGGATCTGAACGGCGACGGATATCTCGATCTTGCCGCCTCCACCGAAGACGCAAACGGGCTCCACATCTTCTGGGGAAGCGCGAAGGGATTCGATCCGTCACGCCCCACAGTCCTCGGTAAGGACCGTCAGTTCGCGCATGCGGAAGCAGCGGACCTGAACAAGGATGGCTATCTCGACATCATTGCCCCGACGCGGAGGTTGGGCAAGGACACCGAAGCCGACTCCTTTATCTATTACGGCTCGGCCAATGGGTTCAGTGAGGACCGCAAGGTCGGGCTGCCGACTATGGCGGGATATGACCCGAGCGTCGCCGACCTTAACCGCGATGGCTGGCTCGACATTGTGTTCCCGAACTACTCAGCCACTCGCGCGGGAAAGCGCACGTTGCCCGTTTACATCTATTGGGGCGGCCCGGGCGGATTCGACCGCAAGAGGCGCCAGGAGTTGCCGGCCGATGCTGGCACCGGGTCGATGATCACCGACTTCGACGGCGACGGATTCCTCGATCTGTTCGTCGCCTGCCACCGACAGGACGGATCGCGAGATGAGGCAGGGAAACCGCACAGACACCAGACCAATTCGCTCATTTATTGGGGTGGCCCTGATGGACTTCGGGCCGACCGGCACTCGGAGCTTCCATCCGTAGGGCCGCACGCGCAGATTGTGGCTGACGTGGGCAACATCGAAACGCGCGAACTGGCGGAGTACTACATTTCACCGGCCTGGAGCCCTAAGGACCCGAGTGCACGCGTGCGCCGAATCTCATGGGAGACCGAAACGCCATTCAAGACAACGGTGAAGTTCCAGTTGCGCGCCGCCTCGACTCGGCAGGGATTGGAGACAGCGCAATGGAGCGGTCCACAAGGGCCAAATTCCTGGTTTGAGAGGAGCGGCATGCCCACTTCCCTCGCTGCAGGCCCCTGGGTGCAGTACCGCGCAAGGCTTTCCACGCCGAACGGAGGGCCTACGCCGTACTTGCTATCGGTCAGTCTGGTGGCGAGATAGACGCAGAATGACGATGGGACAGGTCGCCACCCGAGATCGGAAACGAGCGTATCGAGCGTCGGTCGATCGGGCGATGGGCTGGATACTCTCCCATCAGGAGCCCGACGGCAGCTTCGGACCGGTGGAGACAATGAGTCACTACATGGTCCTGGGCGCATCAATGCTGTACACCGGGCATGCGGACGCAGCCGCGGCACTGATGCGCGCCATGAAGGCACTCTTTGTAGCGCAGGACGGAAGCTTTGACGCGCCCGAAGTGCGAGCCGGCAGGAAATCGGCCCTGCTGGAGCGTGGCTATGCGCCAGCTTGGGTCATCTATTCCTCACATGTCAACCTCGCCTACGACATCTCGCTGCGTGCCATGCCTCATCTTCTAATGCTCCAGGACCCAGTGAGTGGTGGCATGTTCGGCACCGGCGATGATGCGACGCGACGCAAGGGAATCGTCAATTGCGCGGTGACATGCGTGGCCGGCGAATCGGCGCTCACTACCGGCTATGTGGCGGAAGCCATGAGGATGGGAGATCACATTCTCAACCTGGTAGCTTCAAATTCCGACCTAGGGGTGTGCTTCTATCCCATCTGGGATACTGAGCGCGGTTTGCGGACCGATGTTGACGCGCCTGCGTCACCGAACATGCCGCGGGTTATCGAGCGCTTTGGCAACAATCAGCACCACTATCTAACGGGCATGATGATCGCATTCCTCAGCGATCTTTACCGCGTCAGCGGCGAAAGTAAGTACCTGGATGCGGCTTTGACGGTTTACGAGTTTGCTGCGGGGGGAAGCGAGGAGATTTATCAGACCACGCTGGCCCACAAATTTGCTTGGGGATCCTCCTGGTTGTATCGCACAACGCAGAACGCGAAGCACCTCGAATCGGCGTGCCGGGTTTGCGATTATTTGGTGGCGCATCAGGAAAAGGACGGGTCGTTCGTGCACTGGGCGTTGGTCAAGTCGGCGGACGAGTGGTCGTATTCGCCCAGACTGAACATCACCGCACAGTTTGCGCTGTGGATCAGCAGAACCGAGGCGCTGCTGTAGCGCCAGACCCTTATCGAGGAGAGCGGAAAAATGGCGCGGCGACCCACCACGGTTGTGGAGAAGCTTCGGCACGGGCTGATCGTGTCGTGTCAGGCGGAAGGGGCCGACCCGTTCAATTCCCCGCAATTGCTTGCGCGCTTCGCCGCCGCTGCTGTCCTGGGCGGCGCCGCCGGAATCAGAGCGTGCGGTACAAGCAGCGTCCATGCCATTCGCAAGGTGGTTTCTCAGCCAATCATCGGGCTGACCAAGGGCTCGTATCCCAATGGCCGCGTCCTGATCACGCCGGAGTTGTCGGACGTAGGAGCACTGCTGCGCGCTGGCGCCGACCTCATCGCTGTTGATGCAACTTTGAGGCGTCGCTCATCTGGTCTCGCCGGCAACCAACTCGTTGCGGAAATCGTGAAGCGATGGAGCGTCCCAATTGTCGCGGATGTCTCGACGCTGGAGGAGGGTCGCGCGGCGCGGGAGGCCGGCGCCGCGTTCGTGGCGACGACTCTCGCCGGGTACACGGATGACACGGCGCTGTCCGACGATCGAGAGCCCGACTGGGCGCTGCTGCGGGCGCTGGTTCGCGCGAAGGTTGGCCCGGTGATTCTGGAAGGCCGCGTGTGGAAGCCAGAGCAGGCAAAGCGTGGTCTTGATCTTGGCGCGCATGCCGTCGTGGTTGGCACCGCCATCACGCGCCCGCGAGTTGTAACGCGCGCCTTCGTCGACGCGATGATTTAATCTCTCGGCTCCGAACCCATCTCAGTTGTGCCACTATGTCCGCTTCTAGGAGATTCACGGCGTTGGTTTGAGGCAATCGCCGCCTTGACGCAGCGGCCGGACCTCCTGTACCAGTTACCCCAACACGGAAGGCGCCGGCCGAGTGGTCTCGGGTATTGCGTTCCGATAGGCGGAACGCGCGGTCCGAGTTGCCCTGAAGAGGCGCTTTTGTTCAACAATAACGCCCGGGAGGAAGCATGGCGAATGGGACCAGGACCGCGGGTGGCAATGCCAGGACCGAGTCAAACTCAGTCAAGTCAGTCACCAAGTCCCTCGAGCTCTTGAACTGTTTTACCGACGATCATCCGGAGTGGGGGGTTACCGAGCTCGCCGACTACGTGGGAATGTGCAAGAGTGCTGTCCATCGTTTCCTCAGTTCCTTTGAGGCAGCCCGGTATCTGGAAAGAACCGAAGGGCACCGCTACCGTCTCGGACTCCGATGCATGGAGCTCGGGATGATGTTTCAGATCAATGACCGTCTGATTCGAGCATCAGAGCGGGCCTTACGCGTGCTCGCGGAGGAAACGGGGTCTATCGCGCACCTGAGTCGGCTGGACGGTCGCGAGTCGGTCGAGTTGCTGCGGTTCTGCACCATTTCGCGAATGATTCAGACGCCCAAGTTCAGCACGCGCCGGGAGGCGCACTCGACAGCCAAGGGCAAGATCTTCCTCGCATACGGCAGCGATGACGATCTGCGCAATTTCCTGGGCCCGCGCAAGATGCTCAAGACATACACGGACTTTACGATCAGCTCACCTGAGCAACTGCGCCTTGAGTTACGTCAGATCCGCCAGCAAGGTTTCGCAATCGACAACCAGGAATCCTATACGGGCATGCGCTGCCTGGCGGTTCCCGTTTATCTGTCCTACGGCAGATTGGCGGCGGCCTTGAGCATCTCGAACGCAGCGGGCGACATGCCGCCGACCGCTATCCCGCACCTCGTGTCGAAACTGCGACGTATGTCCGCACAGATTACTACGAATTTGCGTCGGCCGAGATAATCCACGCCCGCGTCATCAACTGGGTGTGTCGGCGAGAGCCTTCTGGCCGCACATTGCTTCGAGCGCCAAGATCAGCGCCTGAGTTCCCTTGCGGCCCGCCCCACAGCCGGCAAGCGCCTGATAAAGCTGCTTGGCCACTGCCAAGCCAGGGAGTGCGATCTTCATCGTCTCGGCTTCAGTCAATGCGATCCCCATGTCCTTGATGAAGTGCTCGACATAGAATCCTGGTTCAAGGTCTCCCTTAAGGATTCGGGGCAATAGATTCTGAAGGCTCCATGAAGCAGCCGCCCCTACGCCAACGCTGGCAAGCACGCGTTCCGGGTCGAGCTTGGCGCTTCTGGCATACAACAATCCTTCCGCTAGGCCAACCATTGTGTTAGCCAGAAGGATTTGATTCACCATCTTGGTGTGTTGTCCGCTACCGGCAGGTCCGTGCAGCACGATTGTTTTCCCCATTTTCTCAAGCAGCGGCCTGACCCGATTGAAGGCGGCTTCGTCTCCTCCGACCATGATCGAGAGGGCCGCGGTCCGTGCGCCGACGTCGCCACCGCTGACGGGTGCATCGAGCACGGCGACTCCGCGCTCGGCGCCAATGTTAGCGAGGCGAACCGCGAGGGATGGGCTACTTGTCGTACAGTCGATCGCCACTGTACCGGAATCCAGGGTGCTGAGAATCCCATTGTTGCTGTCGAGATAAATCGACTCGACATCGCGAGGGTACCCAACCATGGTGAAACAGACTTCGCTGTTCTGCGCCACGACCTTGGGCGTGTCAGCCCACGTGGCGCCTCGGGACACTAGCGGTTCGGCTTTCTGCCTGGTTCGGCTGAAGACAGTCAGTCTGTGTCCTGCCTGCAGCAGATGGCCAGCCATTGAGGCGCCCATCACTCCGGTTCCGATCCATCCGATATTCATATGTGTTTTGATTGATAGTCAGTTGGAGCTAACGATGCTGATCCGCGAAGCTGTGAATTTCAACCCTAAATCCGCCGCGTTCCGGCTGACGGGACAATCTGCAAAGCGGACGTTTGTCGAGAGCGGCGTCTTATGGATGCGCGTCTCGAGCGAGGACGGGAATCGTTTGCGGTCCGTGCGGCATTACGCACAGAGTGGAATTCGGGCCGCGAGCTTGAAGGACATCCCGCACCGTCTTTTCAACGTCATCAATTGGCTCACAGTGCGCCTTCCGAACCTGATCCGGCGAGAGCCCGTCCGCGCGAACCAGGACGCGGGCCTTACGCTGAATCTGTGCCTGGATTTGTACCTGCCACTGATCAGGCATGCTGAAACCCGGTGTGTGGATCATTTCCAGCAGGCGCTCGGGTGAAGGTTGGGATGCCAGAACGGTCCCGTAAGACCCGTGATCGGGTAGACCATCCCGGCACTCCGCGGCACAAATGATTATTCCGCCCGGCTTGACGACCCGGCTTGCCGCCGACATACCCTTTACGGCCTGGTAGAGGTTCTGGTCCAGGGGATATCCGGAATTGGTAGTGAGCACGACGTCGAAGGGCTCGGCCACCTCGCGAAGGGCGGACTGCCGCACCGCTTCGCACGCACGCCGGTGCTCGGTGAACAGTTCTCCCGCGAAAACGCCGGTTATTTTCTTGTCCTCATTCAGGGTCACGTCAATGGCAAAATGAACACCGGTCGTTCGGGCGATTCTTCTGATGTCGTCATGGACGGGGTTTCCCTCAATAACACCCCATGTGGCGGATGGATGTCCAATCCGTTTTGCGTCGTGCAGGACCATAACGGTTTCCAAGCCGGCAAGGCCTGGAGCAACCATCTTGGGACCACCGCTGAATCCGGCGAAGAAATGTGGTTCGACGAACCCGGTTGTGATCCGCAAATCCGCTTCGAGCCAAAGGCGGTTGAGAAGGACCGGTACACCTCCGATTCGTCCAAAGTCAACCAGCACTCCAGGATCACGGCTGTCGTGATTCACAACCCGGCAACTGCTCAACACGTAGCGGCCCAACATGCTCTCGAGCTCACGATCACTGTTGCCCCGATGCGTGCCGGTGGCGATCAGGATCGTGACATCAATCGCGTGAAGAGCCTTGAGCTCGTGTAACACGGCCTCGACCATTTCTCGTCGAGGTTGCGGGCGCGTGATATCGCAGACCGAAATGGCCACATGTCGCGCGTGACGCGCTACGTGCTTCAGAGGAGGTCCCGCGACCGGATCTCGCAGAGCCGCCATCAACGCACTAGCGGGGTCGGAAATGGCGCGAGTGGAAACTGGCTTGATCACAGTTACGCGCTCATCAGGAAGCGAGACCTCCAAGCCTGACGTTCCGTAGTCGAGACGCAGCCGCATGAATTCCCTTTGCGCTTGTTCCCACGACCCGCGCTAAAGTCTGTGCAGGGACCCGGGTGTGGTGTCCTTGCATCGGTTTTTCGCTTAGCGTTCTACATGATCTCTGGAGACAGAGGATTCGTCTGCTCCGTCCCGCGATTGAGAACAGGGTGCGACGGCGTGCTCGGAAAACGTAGTTCGTTTGTTTTAGTTCTTATCGCGCATGCGTCACCCCGAAAACCTCTGTTCCGCAGTTCGGGACAGAGTGGGAATGCAATTGACATTATTTTGTGATCTGCCATCTTCCTTCCGAAAACGCCTCGCTCGCCGTCAAGAGAGCGACTGGAAGAGGAGTGGTTGTTATGGCAGCGTCGATCATCCGCAGGTCGGAAAGGCTGGGCTCGTGGTTATTAGCGCTGGTTTTAGTGCTGATGGCGATGTTCCCGGCCGGAGCATACAGCCAAAACACCACCGCCGATATTTTCGGGCTCGTAACCGACACCTCCGGTGCGGTCGCAGCAGGCGCAACAGTCGTTGTCACCGAGTCGCGCACTGGCTATCGGCGCGAGGTCCGCACAAACGGTGAGGGGACCTACAGCGCGCCGCGACTCCAGACAGGCACGTACACGATTGAGGTCAGGCTAGCCGGCTTCAGCACCGCGCGGCAGACCAATATTGTGCTGGACGCAGGCGACCGGCGCGAAATCAACGTCCAGCTAAAGGTTGGCGCCGTCAGCGAGGTGGTGGACGTCGTGGCGAGTTTGCCTACGGTGGAAACGACTTCAGGAGTGGTTCGAACATCGATAGACGACGTTCTTGTTGATCGCATTCCCATTCTTGGCCGGAATGCGAACAACCTGATCGCACTCGTGCCCGGTATGACGACGGGAGTGCAGGGGGATTTCGCTTCCAACGGCGTTCGCGAAAATTCGAACAGCTTCAGGCTCGACGGCACCGACAATCTGGACGTTTTCAAGAGCGTCGCCGGACGGAACCCTCCGCCGGATTCGTTACAGGAGTTCACCATCCAAACAAACTACTCCGCGGAATTCGGGCACGGCGGCGGCGCCGCCGTGCTCGCCGTGACCAAGAGCGGCACGAACCAATGGCACGGGAGCGCCTACGACTACTTCCAGACCAGCGGCTGGAACGCGAATTCCTGGGAGCGCAACGCCCAGGGATTGCCCAGAGGAGCTCTGAAGCAGCATCAATGGGGCGGTTCGTTCGGCGGGCCCGTCATCGTGCCGCACCTCTACGACGGACGCAACAAGACGTTTTTCTTCGTCAATATTCAGCGGCTCTGGGCCCCGTCGACGGCCTACCTGTACCATCCGGGCGGGCTCACTGCGGCCGAACTGGCGGGCGATTTTTCGCAATCGGCGAAGGTGCCCGTCGTCAGCACGTCGGCGGCGAACGCCCCGAACTCGCCTTTCAAAGGCCTGGCCGGGCAGAAGATCACCAACCTTGTGCCCTTCCTGAGTCCGACGGCGGTGAAGTGGTACAAGCTGCTCGGGTTCCCGACGGTTGCAGTCAGTGGTGATAACCCGGTGCAGAGCCTCAACCAGGCGCAGGACCAACCTGACTACGTGGTACGACTTGATCAGGTGCTGAACCACAACAACAAAGTGAGTGCCAGCGGCTATTACTTCATGAATTTCCCGGATCCCAAGCAAGTGGACAACGCTCCCCTGGGCTTTGCGCAGGGAAACAAGCTGAGAGACCGGCATCTCTCGATTGTTAACGTGACCACAATCGGGTCGACGCTGGTGAATGAAGCGGCTTTCGGGTTCACCAAGATCGCCCAAACTCAGGTTGCCAACTTCGGGAATGCGGACTTTGCATCCCTCGGCCTGGCATATCCGCAGCTGCCAAACTCGTTTGTCGGTTTCAACAAGCTGACTCCGAGCCAGTTTGGCCTGAACTCGCCTTCCTTCAAGGACGAGGTTCGGAGCGTAACGGATTTCCGCGATACCGTATCCTTTGTAAAGGGTCGGCACCTGATGAAAACAGGTGGCGCTTTCCAGTATCAGCGGATTCAGCAGTTGATTGCGTCCAACCAGAACTACTTGTACAACGGCCAGTGGCTTGGCAACAGCGCAGCGGAATTCCTCATCGGTTGGCCCGCCAGTTTCGGCTCCATCCAGGCGCCGAGCAATCGCAATGCGCGCATCCACTACATTGATGCCTTCTTCCAGGACGATTGGAAACTGAGGCCGAACCTGACTCTCAACTTTGGGTTGCGATGGGAGCCTCATTTCTGGGGCCACCTGACATCGGACAGCGCGTTGATCTTCATTCCGGGCGCCAAGTCCCGCTTTGCGAACTTCCCATCGGGCACAATCCTGACCTCCGACAGCGCATCGCCCAATCTCTCAGGCCAGGAAAACGACATCTATAACTTCGCGCCCCGTGTGGGTGTGGCGTACAAGCTCGACTCGGCGGGCAAGATGGTCCTGCGTGGTGGGTGGGGCCTCTTCTTTGACGCAACGAATGGCGTGCATGACGGAATCGATCTGAATTCCGATGCCTTCCTGCAAAGCTTCGGAACAAGCTTCAATCTGGGATACCCCGGGCCGGAAGGCTGGCTCGACATCTTCAAATATGCCAATCTGCCCGTCCCTAACTTCTCTGATCTAGTTAAAAAGATTGATCCGAGCCAACGGGTGTTCAACCCAAATAGCGGGTCTCCCGGGATCTACAAGCCCGGACTGGAACTCGGCTACGTCCATCAATACAACGTCACCTTCGAGCACGAGTTCCATCCGGGATGGAGTTACAGTGTGGCCTATCTCGGAACGCAGGGCGTCAAGTTATGGGGATTGGACTTCTGGAACCTGCCTGTGCACAAAGACTCGACCGACAGCTGGGATAACGCGAACCTTGCGTCACGGCGGCCCGATCAGACCTATCGCCTGACGGACAAGGCGTTCATCGCCGCAAACGGTTCTTCCTCGTACAACGCCTTCCAGGTCACAGTCAAGGCAAGGGGGCGCGGACCGTTCCACATGCTCTCGCACTACACGTATTCACGCGCCTACTCAAACATTGACGGTGAGTTCTCCAAAGGCGATGCAAACGGTTATGGTCGGGGGGATCCCAACAACCTCGACGCCGACTGGTCGCCATCGGTCATGGACATCCCGCACAGGCTGGTGTTCGCTCCGTCCTGGGAATCTCCCTACGGGAAAGGCAGACACGACTTGATTGGACTGCTGGTCTCGAACTGGTCGCTCACCCCGGTGCTGACGATCCAGAATGGCAGGTTGGTGAACGTTCTCGCAGCACAGAACAACAGCTTCATCTGCGACAATTCGAAGCAATGCTGGGAGCGTCCGAATGCGACCGGCGCACCACTGATCAATCCGAACTGGGAGACCGACCCGAAGCACATCTACGTCAATGCGGCGGCCTTCAGCCAGCCCGCGGACGGTACATTCGGCAATCTCCCACGCAACGCCATTCGCTGGCCGTACACCAAGAACGTCGATATGAGTGTGAGGAGAGCCATCCCAGTTACCGAGCGGGCCCACTTCGAGCTCCAACTGGATGCTTTCAACCTCTTTAATAACGTCAACTTCAAGCAGCCGAATGCGATCAAGCCCAGCGATCCCTCGACCCTCAACCTGCTTTCGCAGGGAACGCTTGGGCCTCGCCGGATGCAGGCGGCTCTGCGTTTCATCTTCTAGGTGTTAAGCGCCTCGCCGCGCAGGTCACGGTCGTACCTGGCGATCGTGACCAGCGGCGAGGCGCGGGGGCCTCTCGCGCTGTGATAAAAACGGTTGAAAGTATGTGCGAAACCAAGTCACAGCCTCGGCCGGCGCCGCACGCTGTAACTACCCAGCGCTTTCCTGAGATGGTCTACGTTCCGGGCGGCACGTTCCGGATGGGTTCGGACAAGCACTATCCGGAGGAGCGTCCCGTCCACCGGGTTGCCGTTGACGGATTCTGGATAGATCGCTTCCCCGTCACCAACCGGGCCTTTCGAGAGTTCGTCGAGTCCACCGGATACGTCACTTTCGCCGAGCGCACGCCCGATGCCAGCAAATATCCCGGTATTCCGCCGGAAGCCCTCCAGCCCGGTTCCCTGGTCTTTGTCCCGCCATCCTGCCGTGTGGACCGCGGCAATTATCTTCAATGGTGGGAATATCGGCCCGGCGCGAACTGGAAGCATCCTCATGGACCTAACAGTTCAATCGCAGACCTAGACGATCATCCAGTCGTGCACGTCACCTACGATGACGCGGAAGCCTTCTCAAAGTGGGCGGGAAAGTCACTACCGACGGAAGCTGAGTGGGAGTTCGCCGCCAGAGGCGGTCTCGACGGCGCCGAGTTCGCGTGGGGTAATGAGTTCCTTCCCTCGCAAAAGTATATGGCGAACACCTGGCAGGGTGAGTTTCCCTGGGAGAACCAGTTGCTTGACGGCTTCGGCGCCACCTCGCCGGTAGGAGCATTTCCGCCGAACGGATACGGCCTATACGATGTAACGGGCAACGTCTGGGAATGGACCAGCGACTGGTACCAGGGGAAGCACAAGCCCGACGCGGCCAAGCCTTGCTGCATCCCGAAGAACCCCCGGGAAGGACGCGAGGAGCAGAGTTACGACCCGGCGCATGCGGGTGGATTTCCGCGCCGCGTCGTAAAGGGAGGGTCCTTTCTCTGCGCGCCAAACTACTGTCTTCGCTACCGGCCCGCGGCGCGAATGCCTGAAGCGGTTGACACATCCACGTGCCATCTCGGATTTCGGTGCATCCTTCGCGATCCGCGCTAGCGACCCTTGCGGCTTCCAAGTCTGGCGCCGAGTAGGCTGTTGAGAAGGCCAGAAGACTGTTCTGCCATGCGGAATGGAAGGAGCCACCCAGACCCTTCCCGTGTAGCATGCGCGTGGTGAATCGGGGGTGTCGATGTCACGGAGAACACGCAGAAGGTTCATCCGGGACTCAATTAAAACGCTAGGCGCCGCCATGGCAGCCGGACTGCCGCTACCATCGATGGCGAGCCAGCCAAGACGCCCTCGGCACCCGAACGTTCTGTTGATTATTACCGACCAGCAGCGCACCGATACGTTGGGATATCGCAGGCTCACCCCGTGCCGGACACCCAACTTGGATCACCTTGCCGCCGAGGGCGCTTCATTCGACCGCTGCCTCACGCCGACGCCGATCTGCTTGCCCGCGCGGACGGCATTGTTCACGTCGCAATACGGACATCAGACAGAAACCGTGCGGAACACGGACACGCTGACCGCCGAACCCATTCTTCTTACGAGGCTGAAGGCTAACGGGTATCAAGTCGACTACGCGGGGAAGTGGGGAATGGGGAAGTCCATTCCGAGCGGCTGGGTTGACCGCGCAGAAGCGAATGACACTGCCGAGTACAGCCGGTGGTGCGCGGAACAAGGCCTGGAAGATGGCTGGGCGTTCAACGATCCGAAGATGCATTCGCGGCGCGAAGACGTTTCCAGTCCTGCCACTGCGGTAAGTTCACTCAAGCCAGAGCAGACAAATGAAGCCTGGACGGTAGACCATGCGATCAAGCTTCTTAATACGCGCGATCGCAACCGGCCTTTTTTCTTGACCTGCGCGTTCCAAGGTCCGCACCCGCCCTTCAAGATTCCGGAGCCGTACTACAGCATGTACGATCCGGCGAGCATACCTGAGCCGAAAAACTTTGGGCCGACGCCGGGAGAGCCGGCCGCACTTTCACGCAGCTTTTATCGAACTGTATGGCGCGACCACGGCACCAGCTGGGGCGCATGGCGCAAGAGCGTCGCCGTGTATTGGGGGTTCGTGACGATGATTGATGCCCAGATCGGGCGACTCGTTGAACGGCTGCGCAGTGAAGGAATTCTCGACGAGACGCTGGTGGTTATGACAGCCGATCACGGCGAGCTGATGGGATCGCACGGGTTGTGGATGAAGTATCAAGCCTACGAAGAGTCCCTTCGCGTCCCATTGATCATCCGCGCGCCCTGGCTGTTCAAGCCGGGATTGCGGACCCGGACCCCCTCTTCCCTGATCGACATTGCGCCCACTGTGCTTGCGGCCTGCGGTGTTGCTTCTCCAGCTGCGGTTCAGGGCGTCGATTTGTTTTCGTCAACGCGATCTGGTGGTCCGCGCCTGTTGTTCAGCGAGTTCACTCCTAAGGCGGATTGGCATGGTGTCGTCGACTGGCGGCTGGTCACCGACGATCACTACAAGTACGTTTGGAATCAAGGCGACATCGACGAATGTTACGACCTCTCGGTCGATCCTTACGAGCTCACGAATCTGGCTAGGACAACGGCAAAAAAGGCCGTACTCCGTCGGCTTCAAGGAGAGCTGCGGGACTGGATGCGGCGAACCCGGGATCCACTGCTCGCAGACTTTCAAAGATCGCTTGCGAATGCAGCTGCATGAAGACAGAAGTTAGAGCCTTAGGTGTGAAGTTTGGGATCTTGTGTACGGGTTTTGGTTCCGATCAATAGATGGACGAGGAGGTTCGAATCGTGTACCCACGCAACGTCACTAAGCAGAAACTGAAGAATGGCGAACATGTGTTCGGAATCTCGATCGGGGAGATGCGGTCGATCACGCTGCCCAAGATCCTGGCCGGGCTCGGATTCGATTTTCTCTTTCTCGATATGGAGCACGGCGCGGAGGGGTGGGAGACGATCAGCGAGTTGGTGTGGGCCAGCCGCTGTGCCGGGATAGCGCCGATTGTGCGGGTTCCCGACACGGAGCGCTTTTACATCAGCCGGGCGCTCGACATCGGCGCCCAGGGCGTTATCGTTCCGCGGGTGGAGACAGGCGAGCAAGTGGACACCATCGTTGGGTACTGCAAGTATCCGCCTGAAGGGGATCGCGGCGCCGCCCTGGGTGGCCGCCACAGTGAGTTTCAGCCGATTGGCGATCCACGCACGGCGATGCAGCAGGCCAACGATGAAATTCTGGTCTGCATTCAGATCGAGACGTTGCCAGGGCTGAACCGCGTGGAGGAACTGGCGAGCCGCCCGGGAGTTGACGTGCTGTTCGTGGGTCCACAGGACATGAGCATCGCGCTCGGGTTTCCGAACGAATGGAAGTCGGCTGCGCTCGATGAAGCTATTCGGAAAGTCGTGTCGGCTGCCGAGAGGACGAACCGGCAAGTCGGAATTCAGGGCCGCAATGTCGAGCTTTCCACCCGCTGGATGGGTTACGGCGTTCGCTTTGTCGTCTTCGGCAGCACTCTCATGTTGCTGACCGAAGCGGCACGTGCCGGGATGCAGGACTTGCGGCGCGTGGCTGCTGCGGGGCAAAGGGAGGCGCTGCGTGTCGGCGCAAAGTGAAGTCGAGGCCACCCTCACCGCATCAGTGGAGAAGAGTCTTCGCCAAGGCCGTGAGTGGCTCGCCGGCTTGATGGATTCGGACGGCAAGATCGCCGGCAACGAAGCCGCCTCTCTTTATTACAAGGTCCCCGTGGCACTCGCCCTAAGTGGCGATGTTCGCGGCGCGCTGCGCAGCCTGGACTGGATCGCGAAGCACCTGCTCACAAAGGAAGGCGCGCTCTCAGTGCCGAAGGAGCAATCGGAGGGACGTGCTTACGATCGCGGCTGGATGATCTGGGGTGCGTCCCTGTGCCAGCGCTACGACATCGCACTGCGCCTCGCGAAAGACCTCCGCACATTTCAGAATTCGTCCACCGGAGGATTCTGGGACAGCAGGAAGGAGCTCGCGGAGGGCCGCGGCAGGCACCACGCCATGACCGTGGGGATGGCAGGCTGGGGGCTGCTGGCCGCCGGCCGCGTGCAGGAAGCCAGACGCGCCGGCGACTTTCTGATTGACTTGCTTGACCTTCAGCCGGCGAAGTGCGACCGGATCGCGTTGACAGTGCAAGCGACGAGGGACGGCCAGCAGCAGCTAGATCAGTCGGAAGATCCGAGCGACTACGTGGATTGCACGGCGGTCAGGCAGCGGCCTGCCCGCATCGGGCCGGCACAGGTACTGCTGGTGCGACTCTTCCAGTTGCTGGGGGATGAGCGCTATTTGAAGGCGGCCTGGGGCTATACGCTGCCGTTCCTGGATGGCCCAACCGGCATTTACGATTGCGTTGAATCTCACAAATTCCTGTGGGGCGTGCTCGAGTTGCACCGCGTGAATCCCGAGCCAAGACTTCGCGCAGCGGCGGAACGGAGTGTGGAGTACATCCTCTCGCGGCAGCGGTCCGATGGACAGTGGCTTGCCGACGCGACCGGCGGCGGTGCTCAAGAGCAGTCGCTGGACCTGCGCTTGAATACGACTTGCAACGTTCTTGTGGGCTTCGCCCGCTACCTCCACCTCGCGGCATGAACGCCCCCTAGGGGCACAAGTGGATTGCCCTCGATGAGCGCGATGGTTGCGAGCTCTCAGAGAGCTGCATCTCAAGTCGGAATTGACATCCTGCGAAGCGGCGGCAATGCCGCTGATGCGGCGGTGGCGATGGCGGCAGCCCTCAACGTTACCGAGCCGTGTTCCACGGGCATCGGCGGCGACTGCTTCGCGCTTTATTACTCTGGGGGACAACTGACGGCACTGAATGGCTCGGGTCGTGCGCCCGCGGCTCTCACACGGGACCGCATCTCCAAGTTGTCGCTATTTGATGCGAATTCGGTCACTGTTCCCGGCGCGTGTGCGGCATGGTTCGACTTGATCGCGCGCCATGGTTCGCTGCCGATGAAAGAGCTGTTGGCCCCAGCCATTCGGCTCGCGGAGGAGGGTTTTCAGGTCGAGCCGATCACGGCGCACTTCTGGAATGAAGGACTCCACTGCCTTACATCGCCGGAACTCACGATTGGCGGCCGCGCTCCGAAAGCGGGTGAAACGTTTAGAAATCCGGGACTTGCAAGGACCTTTCGCGCAATCGCTGACGACGGCCCAGAGGTGTTCTACCGAGGTCCAATCGCCGCAGCTATCGTCAAGGTGCTGCGTGAACGCGGGGCCGCGATGGCAATGGTGGATCTGGCGGCGCACGAGTCCAGCTGGGAAGACCCGATCAGCACGCCTTTTCGCGGAATGCGGGTGTGGGAATGCCCACCCAATGGGCAGGGAATCGCGGCATTGCTCGCGTTGAATATTTTCGACCAGTTCGACGCGCAGGGTGTGGAGCGATGGCATGTGATGATCGAAGCGATGCGGCTCGCATTCGAGGACGCGTGCTGGTACGTAGCCGACCCTGCGTTCTCCCCGACTCCAGTTGAAGAACTTCTTTCTCGTGAGTATGCGGCGGAGCGCGCGACCCTGATCCGGCTGGATGGCGTGCTCAGCAATGTCGGACCCGGCGCGCCGGTGTCGTGCGACACAACATACCTGTGTGTGGTTGACCAGCACGGGAACGCGTGCTCATTCATCAACAGTAACTACTTGGGATTC
Organism: Terriglobales bacterium; assembly: GCA_035651995.1. Lineage (NCBI taxonomy): Bacteria > Pseudomonadati > Acidobacteriota > Terriglobia > Terriglobales > Terriglobales bacterium. The sequence goes on from DASRER010000008.1 coordinate 18,040, forward strand.
GGCACCGGCATTATTCCTGTCGGTTGGGGCTTCACGCTTCAGAACCGAGGATGCACATTCACGCTGGAGCCTGGACATGTGAATGAATTGGCTCCGCGTAAACGGCCGTACCACACCATCATCCCTGGCATGCTGACAAATGAATCCGATGGTACGCTGCTTGGCCCGTTTGGGGTCATGGGCGGATACATGCAACCACAAGGACACCTTCAAGTCATTGCATCGCTCAGCGATGGCCTTTCGCCGCAGGAGGCGATTGATCGGCCGAGATTTCGACTGGACCCTGCCTCGGCCAACGGAAAGGTCTATATCGAGGAAGGCATGGACACTGACATCGCGAACGGCCTCCTCGAGCGCGGCCATGATGTGGTACTGAACATCGCCGGCTACGATCGCGTTATGTTCGGGCGCGGCCAAATCATCTGCCGACGCGAGGGGGGCAGTCTGGTTGGCGGCAGCGATTCACGCGCTGACGGCTGCTGGATGGAAATGGCGGACGAACAAGCATGACGGGCATCTACCGCGCCTGCATCCGTACCTGCGTAGCCATCGGGCTTGCGTCCATGGGGATGATGAACAGCAAGCCAGTTCCGTTGGTATGGAATCAATCGTCATTCGAGGACTTCCGGAAAGGACGATTGGAAGACGGAGGCGCAAACACCTATGTTTCCCATCTGGGCCGGATTCAGCTCGTACATAGTTGGGACCTCAATGGAGACGGGAACCTTGACATTGTTTTCGCGAATACGCATTCGCAAACGGAGAAGCTCGATGCGGTGATTTATTGGGGTAATGGCCACGACTTCGACAATCGGCGCTCCTCTCCGCTGCCAAATGACGGTGCGCAATGGACGGTGGCCGCGGATCTGGATGGCGATGGGGTATCCGAGTTCATCGTTCCAAACTACACGAATGGCACCTGGGATGGCATGCCGTCCTACGTGTATCGCGGTGACTGGTCCGCTTACAGGAAGTCCGACCTGAAGAAGGGCACGGACGTTTCCCACCTGCTGGGGCGGACCGAGCTTCCCACGCGCGCGGCGCAGCTAGCCGCAGTCGGCGACCTGAATCGCGACGGCCACATGGACATTGTTTTTGCGCAATCAGCCGGCTTTTGGGAGTACCGCGCGGGAGGCGCTCGAGGTGATGCGTACCTGTCGCCAAGCAGGATTTATTGGGGAGGAAGCGCGGGCTTCGACAAGGCACGGTTTACCGACCTGGAAGCAGCAGGCGCGACTGCCGTTGCGATTGCCGATCTGGATCGCGACGGCTGGCCCGACGTGGTCCTTGCGAATCGCGAGCGAGACGGCAACTTTGAGGTGGACTCTTTTGTCTATTGGGGCAGCGAGAAGGGGTACAGCAAGGAGAGGCGATCCGCCCTGCCGACCAACCAAGTGAACGCGGTGCAAGTCGCCGACGTGAACGGCGATGGCTACCAGGACATCGTTTTCGCCAACGGACGCGGTCCAGCGAGCTATGTCTACCTGAGCGATCGAGGGCATTTCGATCTGGCACGCCGGATTGAACTGCCGAGCAGCGACGCACGAGGCTGCGTGGCCGTGGACTTCAATGGCGACGGGTTTGTGGATATTTTCATTGCCAATCACGAGAGGGCCGGAAACCCGTTCACCCTGTCGTACCTGTATTGGGGCGGCAAGGATGGGTTTTCGCCGAAGCGACGCCAGTCCTTTCAGACGATTGGTGCTTGGGGAGTTTCTACGGCTGATCTCAACGGCGACGGTAGACTCGACCTGGTCGTTTCCAACTATGGCGAGCACTACTCGTACGACGTGGCGTCTTACATCTATTGGAACTCGCCGAGTGGCTTCAGCGACAGCCTCAGAACGTCCATCTTCACTCACGGCGCCGTAGGCAACACAATCGGCGACTTTGATGGCGACGGTCACCTCGACATTCTGTTCAACAACACCATGAGCGGAAGCCGCGGTCTGGGATCAGGTTCCGTCCAGGTGTACTGGGGAAACCCGGCAGGGCAGTTTTCTGTAAGGGACCGGATCGAATTACCGGCACTGGATCCCTACCAGTGGGCGGCGGCGGACTTGAACGGCGACGGTTGGCCCGACCTGCTCGTCGCGAACATGGACGAGGTTGGGCGCAAGCTTACTGAAAGCTTTATCTATTGGGGTAGTCCGGAAGGATTCAGTGTAGAACGGCGTTCGGCGCTGGTAAGTCCGGCAACGTGCGGTGTCGGCGTCGCCGACCTGGACCGCGACGGATACCTCGACGTGATCTTCTACACCCGCGATCCGGATCCAAAACTGGGCATCATCATTTATTGGGGAGGACCGAATGGTTTCGTTACTACGGAGCGCACCGGGCTGCCCAACTACGGTTCGGGCACCGTGAAAATCGCGGACCTGAACCATGATGGGTTTCTTGACATCGTCGGACATTCCAATTCGGCGGCCCACACGGCGGTCGTCTACTGGGGCGATGGCACACGCAACTACAATGCAGAGCGCTCGTTTTCCGTGCCGGGCAGCGAAGGCGCGTCGAATTCCGAGATTGCCGATCTGAACCGCGATGGATATCTGGACCTGATTTTGACGCGCAGCGTCTGGAAGAACGACCGTCGAGCCACATCGTTTGTTTACTACGGGAATGCGCGCGGCGTGTTTGGCGCAGACAATCGCCAGGAATTTGAAACGGTCGGGACGCAGGAGGTCACCGTGGGAGACCTCAACGGCGATGGATGGCTCGACGTTGTCTGCCCGAATTACAACAACAATCAGAGCCGGGCGACCCTCTCCCGTGTTTACTTCGGCGGCCCGAACGGGCTAAGTGCAAGGTCTATGTTGCAACTTCCAACTAACGGCGGCACGGGAAGCCAGATCGCCGATTACAATCACGACGGCTACAACGACCTGCTGCTCACCTGCCATAGGTCCGAGGGGGATCCACGCCGTGTCGGCATCTTCGGCGAGCATCAGACAGACACCTTTCTATATTGGGGCAGCGCACACGGCCTTTCGCCAGCACGCCGGCTCCTGATCCCGTCGAAGGGCGCTCACTATGACAGCGGCGTGGATCTGGGCAACATCTACGATCGCAGTTTCCAGTTTGGATACGTCTCCCAAGCATTTGAATTCCAGCACAGGGCCGGTGGGCGCATCGAATGGGTCGCGCGTGAGCGGCGCGGCAGCAAGGTGCGCTTCCAGGTGCGCACTGCCGCAACCGCGGAGGCGCTTGAAAGGGCAGTTTGGACCGGTCCGCGTGGCGTCGGCAGCTACTACGAGGTCAGCGGCAGCCCCCTGCATGTGAATGCGGAGCACTCCTGGATCCAATATCGCGCCGTGCTCGTTTCGCCAAACGGCTCCACATCGCCCGCATTGCAGCAGGTTCGCCTCACATTTCAATAGCTCTTCAATCGAGCACACCACAATGCAATCATCTTAGGCGGTTTTCACGGGTTTCTTGGTTCCACATGACGGGATACAGGGCAGGGAAGAACTCTGTGTGTGTAGCATGAGCGGGAACGAAGGCGACGAGGTGAGTTGATGAAGCGTCGTGACTTTTTCCAGGGTGGCATCGCTTCGCTGGTGGGCCTCTCCGGATTGCTGCGCGCAAGCAACTGGCAGGCGGCGCCAGCCACAGAAATGCCGCCCCCCGCAAAGGCCCCTGGCACCTACAGCACAGCGGAGCGCCACCTATTGGGATGGGGCTGGAGAGAAGCTCCGCATGGACAAACCCTGGCGAGCGACGTGCTTGGCCAGCTGGTTGGAGGCGACCCTGCGCGACCGCATTACGGCTTGTACGGCCCCAACGGCGGCGCCAATGACCGCGGCTTTTTCTTCTACGCCGCGATGGGACGCACCGATACCGTCACCGGCTTGGCCGCCCACCTCGGCCTTCGCAAACTTGCCGTGCCGGACACCTGGAACCATCGTGTGCTGCTGTTCGACCTGCGGTCGGATGGGTCGCTTGCGAGCCGTGTTGCCAGCGGCATCATCGGACAGGCGGCCTTCGACGCAAGAGAAATCGGCCAAGGCCCGGGCGGGCTGCACTATCCCGCCGCGTGTACGTTCGATCCGAATGGCCGGTTCCTGTTTGTGGCCGACGAGCACAACAATCGCGTCCTGCAATACGACATGGCTTCGCTGCAGCGTGCCGTAAGGGTGTACGGCCAGCCTGACTTTGACTCGTGGGGCTACGATGCACAGCCGGGGGATCCAAATCGCGTCCTACGGGACTCGTTGCGCAGCCTTTATGGCTACGATGGCCCCTTCCCGTTGCATCGCCACCCGAGTCCTCGCGGGTTCTTTCTCCCCAGCGGATTGGCGTGCGACGGCAAGCGGTTGTTCGTCTCTGACTGCGACAACCATCGGGTACTCGTCTTCGACATCAGCGGTACGGAAAACGGGCCGGCGGCGATCGCTGTGCTCGGACAGCCCGACTTTGATGGATTCAAGCCGAACCGAGGCGGTGCGGCGGGCCCGACGATCAAGCTGATGGCAAGCTCCGACCGGGAGAGCCTGAACAATTTCTACGGAAAACCAGGTCCGGACACGATGCTGTTTCCAACCGGACTTGCCCTGGATCGCACGCATCGTTACCTCCTCGTCGCCGACTGCCAGAACGATCGCGCACTGGTATTCGACGTTGGCAAGGAGATCCGCAACGGCATGCCAGCGGTGGCTGTCGTACGAAAGAATGACGACGTTCCGGCTGAGTGGCGTCCCGCCGACAAGGACTTCAAGGGGATCGTGGACGTCGTGGTTGATGAGACCGATCGCGTTTTCGTATCGGACCGCAAGGGACTGAGAGTTCTTGTTTACAGTTTGGCATCGATTCTCAGCGGAAAACCCGCACCCGAGGCTGCACTCGGGCGCTTCGAGATGCTGACTGACTTGGAACAGGTGAAGGGCCTCGGCAAGGCGGAAGGACCTACCGGTCTGGCAATAGCCGGTCGGTTCTTGTACGTAGCGGAACCGCGTGCCAGCCGCGTTTTGTGCTACGACACATCGCACCCGGCTCGCCGTGCCGTGAATGTACTCGGCCAGTCGTATGCTGGTGACTCGGCGCGACCAAGCTACAACCAGTACGGGCACAATGGCGGAGCCAATCCCTACGGTTTTAGTCTGATTGACGGCGTCCCTGGGATCTCGGTGAGCGAAGACGGCCAGTGGCTGCTGGCTTCGGACAGCGTAGGTGGCCGCGTGCTGTTCTTCCCGCTGGCCAGCGATGGACTGCCTCTGGATCGGTACGCGCGTTTCACGCTGGGTGCACCAGACCTGACGACACAGGTTAGCAACTATGGCCCGGATCGCTTTGCCCGACCGTGTTCCAGCGTGATGACCGCAGATGGCCGGGTCTTCATCACCGACTTCAGCGGCGCACGAATTCTTTACTTCGAGCTACCAGGTCTGACGGCGGCGTCCGGGAAGGGTGCTCTCGATCCACTGCGGCCGAATTTGCCGTCGCCCGACGGCGCAACGGTTGCGGGAGGTGCTCCCGGCATGCGAGGAACCAAAGATAACCTCTTATTTCATAGTATCACATGCGGAGCTGCCGCGAAGGCCGTGCTCGGACAGGTGGACTTCTACACCAGTTTGCGAAACGCAGCATCGATCAGTCAGCTAGGAAAAGAAATCAGTGGATTGGCGTTCGACCGAAAGCGGGGCTGGCTCATCATCACTGATAAGCAGAACAATCGCGTAGTGATCATGGATGTTAGCAAAGGTGTGAAAACCTTTATGCCGGCTTTCGCGGTTCTCGGCCAGGCCGATTTTGACAGCAATGGCCCGTATCGCGGGAAGGCCATAAGTGACAACGATCACGACCGTGTCTTCATCGCGAACGACTCGATGGGCGAGCGCGCCACCAAGCCCGCAGAAAAGAAAGTGCCCTGGCATCCCGCGGGATTGAAGGAACCCAAAGGCGCGGCGTACGACCATGTGACGCAGATGTTTTTTGTGGTCAACGACGGGCGCGAGATCCTCGGATTTGATCTCTCCGGTCCGATCACCAACGGCATGGCGCCTGCCATTCGAATCGGCGGGGCGCACTCAACCGTCGAAACCGACCTGCCATTTGTGGGCGAATGGCTGGGCATTGACGAGGAGCGACGGCGGCTGTGGTCCGACGGATTCGCCCTGGACATCTCCGGCAACATCCGGAAATCCGTTCCGCTGATTGGACAGCTTGGCGATGCCGCGGACCGAAGGAAGCGGCCCGAAATCGCGGAGCCGCACGGCGGTCCGAAAGCGGACCAGCTCGGTTACTCAGTGCCTGCATGCCATCGCTTCGGCGGAAACATCGACGCCCTCGCCGTCAATCCTCGAACGGGAACCGTCTACATGATGGACAATGCTCGATTCCGCGTGCTGTGCTTTCAACCGGAATTCAAGTTCGACTCTGAACCGCTCAGGTTCACGATCGGCGCCCCAGCAATCGGCCTGACCGGAACCGGCGGCATGGCACCGCTCAACTTCACCCTCAGCCAGGGCGCGCTTCCGCGAGGTCTGACGATCGACTCAAAAAACGGCGTCATCAGCGGTAATCCCTCGGACCGGCCCGGCGAGTATCGCGTTGAGATCAGCGTTAGGTCGGCGTCGGGAAACGTGCAGGGCGACCGTCACATAGTCTTGGAGAAGGCGTGACGCCGCAAGCCTTCGCAAATGCGTTTCAACTCGGTTTCTGCGCGGAGGCCCTTTTTTGACATCTTTTGATCTGGGGCTTGCGACGCTTGCCGCGTTCGGCGCCGGTCTGGTGAACGCCATCGCGGGAGGGGGAACCCTTCTCTCGTTTCCGGCGCTGATGGCTATCGGTTTGCCCGGCGTTTCGGCGAACGTCACCAGCACGGTAGCGCTGTGGCCGGGATATCTGGGCGCAACGCTAGCGCAGCGTTCCGATCTTCGAGGCCAGGGCCACCGCCTGTGGGTGATGCTGCCCGTTGGAGTGGCCGGCGGCATACTCGGCGGACTCCTGTTGCTGCACACTGGCGAGCGCGCGTTTCGCTCGCTGGTGCCGTTTCTCATCCTGCTGGCTTCGACCCTGCTCGCGATCCAGGACTGGGTCCGAGGATGGTTGCTGCGCAAGAGAGGCGCGGAAGCCGCGGGATCGGAGTCACCGATGTTGGCTGCCGTGCCGGTCGGCGCGGCGGCTATCTACGGCGGTTACTTCGGGGCAGGGCTTAGCGTCATCATCCTCGCAGCGCTCGGCGTCCTCCTAAAAGACACGCTGACGCGTCTCAACGCGCTGAAACAGTCGATTGCTCTAGCGGCAAATATCGGCGCCGTGTTCTTGTTCGTCCCCTCGGGGCATGTCGTCTGGACGGCTGCGCTGTTTATGGCGTTGGGTGCGATTGCCGGCGGGGCGATTGGTGGTCGCTTGGCTTCACGGATTCAGCCTCGTACGCTCCGCTGGTCCGTAGTGGCGATAGGGGTAGTTGTCGGTGGTATCTACCTGCTGCGATAAGCACGGCGGCGACAGCACGGCTGCGTGCTGCCGACGCGAGATCGCGCACGTTGCAATATCTGAATACGCCGCGGAGTCACACTCCGGTCGTGTCGGCGGGACCCGTGGCCCCGGGACTTCCGGCGGCGAGATAGCCGTTGCTGGCGCCGCTTTCTGATGGACTGACCCAGAACGAATAGAGACTGGCATTGCGCAGATGGAATCGGAATCGCATTGGCGTATTCGAGAGGCGCGCTACATCGGTGGATTTCTTCCAGCACACTTGGTAGCGCGTGGAATCCACGCGAATGGGAACGGAGTTCTCGCGCGTGTACGGCTCAATCGGCTTGTATTCCGCGTCAAGCGCTTCCACGCGCAACTCACCCTCGGGCGCTTCTACGTTAACGAACAAATACTGGCCGCCAAACCGGAGTAGCCGCGTTGTGACGAACTCTTCTTCGCGTCCAGCATCCATCGAGGCGAAGCCGTCGCGGCGCAGTGTTGCCAGCCCCGTGGCGCACACGCCCGGCTCTTTCGAACCCGGCATCCCTTGTCGTCCACTGGTGTAAAAGAGCAGGCGATCACCCATGATCACGCAGCATCCACCGGTTGACTGTACGTTCCCGTAGTTCCAACTCTTCGGGTCTTCCGAAACTGGAATGAAGGGCTCACGATTTGGCCGGTGCCAGTGGAAGCCGTCCCGGCTGAAGGCGACAAAAAGCTGGTTGGGCTTTGGCCGCCCATTTCCGCCTTCGCCCGTCCAGATTGCGAACAAGCCAAGCAGAATACTTTCATACGCCACTGCGTCGAGATTGTAGAGCTCTGGGTTGACGCCGTATTCAGGCCGCGGTTTGTCGAGCCAGTCCGCGCCCACCCACTGCAGCGGCTCTCCCATGCTCCACTTTAGTCCCTCAACCACGTCGGGGTGCTCGCGATACCAACGCCGGCGTCCATACAGGCGCGACGTGGTGGCTTTTATGCTGTAGACCCAAACTTTCCTGAACGGATTATAAAAAGCCGTGCAGCGATCCCCGGTTGGCCCGCTCTTTCCGACGGGACCGGTCCAATGAATGCCATCGGGGGAGAAGAACAACGACTGCTGCCGCGTGTTCTCGGGGCGCTGATAGGCGAACATTTTGTAGCGCTGCCGCGGGTTCGATTCGAACAGGTCGAGCCAAACCACCGTGGAGTCCCGACCGAACGTGCTCACGATGTTCGTGCCCGGGACTACGTCGAGACTGGGCTTGGTCCAGTGCACTCCGTCGGTGGACGTGGCGTGACAGGTGTACCGGTCTACACCGCCCATGTACCACATCTTCAACGTTCTATCTTTCGGGTCATACCAGACGCCGTCGCTGAAAGGCATGGCGCGCGCCGCCGGCACTTCCTTCTCAACCGCTTCACTCTCCCACGGCTTGTCCGCGACCACGATCGGGTTTTCCGATCCGTACTTGGCGCAATGGTAGCGGCGCGTGAGCCTGGACGGCTCGATCAGGTAGTCATCAATGAAAAGTTGACGGCCTACATCAATGGGGATGATGTCCGGAATGTAGTGTAGGTAGGGCACCATCATCGGCTCGCGCGTCGGCACGGTCGTGTAACGCGGAGGCCATTCTTTGGGCAGGACGATCCCGTTATGCAGCTGTTCGCCGCCTGGCGACGTGGCATTGCCGCCTGATGAAGGCGTAGCTGCCTCTTCCGCGCGCATCCAGGGCGATAGGGCTGCGGTGCCCAGAAGTGCTGACGATTTCTGAAGGAAGCGGCGGCGGTCCTTGAAGTGCGGCATTTAGCCTCTTCTGCGTGCGAACGAAGATTAGCAAAGCTCGGCGGGTACGAACGAGCTGTTCCATAATGAGGGATGGCACATGGCCGGACTGTGGGTCGTGCTGTAGTGTGTGTTTGAGAACTTCGAAGCCGGCGTTTGGCTAACGCCGACCTCGGTCTTTCCGGGGGCGAGATCGATGACTGAACAGGGTGGGGCGGCCCTCAAGAAGTCTGACGCCAGGGAACCCGCCGACGGCGTGCCTGCCGGCGTGCATCCCTCAACATCACCCGGAAGCACAGGGTCGGCACTTGCCTCAATGCCGATGATTTGGGGTTACGTCATGCTGGTAACCTCCATCGTATTCAACGGCCTGCGATACAACCTCGAGGCGGCGGCCCTGAACGTCCAGCCGGAATCGAGCCCGCCAATATCGCCGTTGGGCGTCGTTATCGCGGCAAATTACGGGAGCGTTGTCGCGTGTCTCCTCACTGGCTGGGTTTGGCGTCAGTTGGGTCTTACTTGGGGCTCACTGCATCGAGTATCGTTCGCAGCCTGCATCGAGGCGGCGCGGGCACAAGGATGGCCGGTGCTGTTGGCCGGGTTCGGCGCGGCGTCCGGAGGCTGGTTCATCAACCAGACGAACAAGCTCTACGGGCCCGAGTTCACCGCATTTCTTGGCAACTTGATTCCCGCCATTCTCGTCCTTACTGGATTGCTTTCGGGAGAACGCCTACGCCTACGTGAACTCTTCGCCGTCGGCGTGACGATTGCCGGTGCGTTTGTTTTCTCTTACCGGGATGGCCAGATGAACTGGTCAGGCATCGGGCTCATGGTTGCCGGCTGCGTGCTCATGTCCATGAAGAAGTCGCTGATGAAGCATGCGACTGGAGTTGGTCACCTCCCTAGCGTGATGACTCTTTCCTTGTTTCTGGTCGCAACGTGGGGATTGATCGGGGCGATATCTTCAGGAAGCCTTCATTTTGGCACGGCGAGGAGTATTGGGCTTTGTGTCGCCGCGGGTATTTCAGGCGCCATGATCGGCATGAGCTTGTTATACGCCGGGCTCAATGTCGTCGGACTGGCTCGCGGCGCGCCGATCGACTCCCTGCGCCCGTTGGCTGTGGTCGCCATCGGCATGATCACAGGGACCGCCTTGCCAGCGCGCTTACAGCTATTGGGAGGCGCTATGGTGCTGATCGGATCAGCTGCCTTGGCCGGCATGGGCTCGAGGCGCAAGGAGCTGGAGCGAGCATCCGCACCAGTCGTTGCTGCGGCTACGAAGCCGTAGGTAAGCATGATTTTGCACTGCACACAGCACTGAAAAGCCTGACCCGACCGACACTCGGCGGCCCGAATTACGACTGCTGTTCCCAGCCTGGGTCATTGAATCCACGCAGGAGGGGTGGAGTGCGACGACTTCCTAGACCGTAGGTCGGCAGTTCGACTCTGCCCGGGGCCTCCAGGTTCCTTGGCGCCTCAATCCGCTCGATCCCAATCACTTGCACGCATTGCGAATGGTGTTCAGTGGGCTGTTCGCAGACCTTAGTCCGCCTGAAATTCGTGGAATCGCCATTCACGCGCTGATCAGTCGTCAGAAGCAGGACTGTCCCTTCATCGAACGGGGTGTTTGCGCTGGTACTACGGCAGCGAGAACGAGGCTTACCGGAATCTCCTAGTAGCTTCTCAGACTTGTTCCGCATCGAACTGGGCCCTCCACCTCATACCAGCAGAGTAGTTGCCCGCCTAGCCTTCATTCCACGCGCCGCGCGTCCGAGAAGGCACAAAACTGCCCGCATTGTCACGTTGTAGCCCGCATCCGGAGCGCCGAAGGGTCTCCTGAGTAGGAAGCGTCTCCCCAGGACCAGGTTGCAAGCGCGCAAACAGGGTCCTCACTTGTCCTGCATCGCGCCCTACGGCCCGAAGTGAGCGCTCAGGTAGTCAATCAGGGCGTCACGATCGCCGGACTCAACCAGCGCGCCCCAGCGGACCATTTTGTCCACTTCCCTGGTCCAGGTTTTTTTGTCGAGACGCTGCTGCACGATGATGTGCGCGTCGTGGCACTCGAGGCAGGCGGTCTCCGCTTTTGCTTTCATGGGGCCGCGTGGCAGATCGGGGCCGGCGGACCTGACGCCGGTTTTCGCCGGCGGCTTGCCCGGAGTCTGCGCGACGAGCGGCAGCAGGATGAACGCCAGGCCGAAAGCGGCAACCGTGGCGACTGCACGCGGGCGAACACGAAGCTGGCTATGCGGTAACATTCACCCTCACGCGATCGTATCCGTTCCAGAGATATCCGCTGGGGTTCCAGGCGCCCGCGGCGGGCTGAGTGCGTCCGTCGCTGTCGGTCGCGCGTGACAGGATGGTGTATTCGCCGGCCCGCGGCGGTTTCCAGGCGAACTCCCACATCCGCCAGGCGTACCTGGCGCGCTCTGCGCCGAGCCGCGCATTGCTCCATGACGCGCCGCCGTCAGTGGAGATTTCCACGCGAACCACCTCGGCTTCCCCCGCCCAGGCCATGCCGGCGATTCGCGCGGCTTGGGCGGGGATTCGCGCGCCTTCCGCCGGATGCGTGATCAGCGACTTTACGTTGAGCCGGGTGATGGCAGCGGTCTGATCGGGATTGACTTCGCCGCCGGGAGCAAGGGGAGAAGCCGGCAACCGATACCCCGGCTTCATGAAGTTGCCCTCGAACTCGCGATCGAGCACGCGGACCTCGGTAAGCCACTTCACGCTGGCGGCCCCGATCCATCCGGGCACGAGGGCGCGGGCAGGGAATCCGTGATGCTTGAGCAGGGGCGCGCCGTTCATGTGGAGGGCAACGAGCGTGCCGGAGTCGAGCGCCTTCTCAATGGGAATGCTGCGAATGAACTGCGGCACCCTGCCCGGCGGCTCTTCGAGTCCCTTGAAAGCGACATGCTTTGCCGTGGACTTGAGACCGGCGCGCGCGAGCACGTCCTTGAGACGCGGCCCGGTGAAACGCGCGGTGCCGACCGCGCCGCGCTTCCACTGGATGCCCGGAACATGCGGCCCGAAGAAGGCGCGTCCGTTGCCGGCGCACTCCAGCGTGTTGGTGACGCTGGCAGCTTCCATGCGCACCAGGTCGCGCATGGTGAGGCTGACTGGCCTTTCGACTTCGCCCACAATGTTCAGGCGCCAGGCGTCGAGGTCGAACGCGAATGGTTCCGAGACGTGGTTGCGCACGAAGAACAGCGGGACGGGAGTGATGAACGTGGTCAGCGCCGATGCGGGCGCTTCCAGGTCGAAGTAGCGGAGCGAGTTGACGATGAGGCGCTCTTTGCCGGGAACGCCGCCTGCGGCGAGGGCGTCCAGCGGGCCAAGCGCCGACACGGCGCCGGCCGCAAGCGCGCTTTGCAGAAAGGTTCGCCGGGAAATCTCCATCGGCCGAGATTCTAAACCAAGGGCACGAGTGATATGTACGGCCAGGCAGCCAGCGACGCTCGCGACGCTAGCGGCGCCTGCCCCTCCCATCCTGCCGCCGGCTTGCGCCCCGGTGGAAAAGCTGGACGATGCCAGGCAAGCGAGGGCGCCGCCAATAACTGTCAAAAGCAGCCGTTGGGTGCCGGGCCGAACCCGATGCCGGCGCGAGAAGCGGAAAGCAGCGCGCTTCTGACCCGGTTGCGTTTTTCGTCGGCGTCACGCGAAACTGTTTCGGATGGCAATTCGCATCGTTTTCCTCTGGCACATGCACCAGCCGTACTACAAGGACCTGGTGAGCGGCGAGTACCGCCTGCCCTGGGTCCGGATGCATGCGCTGAAGGACTATTACGGCATGGTGAAGGTGCTGGATGAGTTCCCCAGCGTCCACCAGACGTTCAACCTGGTGCCGTCGCTGCTCACGCAGCTCGATGACTACGTGACCGGCGCGGCGCGCGATCCGTTCTTCGATGTGGCCGCGCGTCCGGTGGGCGAGCTCACCGCGGAGGATCGCCGCTTCGGCCTACAGTATTTGTTTCAGGCCAATCCCACGCACATGATCGGGCGCTATCCGCGGTACCACGAGTTGTGGGAGCGCTTCCGCGGCTTCGGACAGGACCCCAAGCGCGCCGAGCCGTTCTTCACCGCCGCCGAGTTCACCGACCTGCAAGTGCTCTCGCAACTGGCGTGGTTCGACGAGTTCTTTCTCGACGAGCCCGAGATTGCGGCGCTGGTGCGCAAAGGGCGCGGATACTCGCTTGAGGACCAGCGCTTCGTCACCGAGCGCGAACGCGACCTGATGGCGCGGGTGCTGCCGGCGTATCGCGGCGCGGCCGAGCGCGGACTGGTGGAGGTCTCGACGTCACCGTTCTACCATCCGATTCTTCCGCTGCTGTGCGACACGAATGCGGGGGCAGCGTCGTCGCCGGGGCTGCCGCTGCCCTCGCGTTTCCAGCGTCCGGACGATGCGCGCGAACAGCTGCGCCGCGCCATCGAGCTGCACGAGCAGCTGTTCGGAGCGCGGCCGCGCGGCGTGTGGCCGTCGGAGGGCAGCGTGTCGGAGGCGGTGCTGGCGATCGCGCACGAACTGGGCATCGGGTGGATGGCGACCGACGAAGGTGTGCTGGGGCGCAGCACGGGCAGCCACTTCCTGCGCGATCACGACGGGCGGCTGCCGGCCGACGCCGCGGCGCGGCTCTACAACCTGTATCGCTACCGCAACGGCGGAACGGAGATGAACCTCATCTTCCGCGACCACGCGCTGAGCGACCTGATCGGGTTTGTGTACTCGGGCATGCCCCCGCAAGAGGCTGCGGACCACCTCATCCGTCGGATCAAGGAATCGGCGCGGGTGATAGCAGCTTCAGGGCGTGACGTGGTGGTGCCCATTGTCCTCGACGGAGAAAACGCGTGGGAGTACTACCCGAGGTCGGGGCGCGAGTTCCTGCGCCGGCTGTACGACGGCATCGCGCGCGATGCTGAGCTGGAAGCATTGACCATGACGGAGGCGATCGCGCGGCATCGCAACTTCGGCGAGCTTGGATCGCTGGCGCCGGGGTCGTGGATCAACGCAAACTTCAACGTGTGGATCGGCGCTCCGGAAGACAACCGCGCATGGGACGAGCTTGGCATGGCGCGCGACTTTTACGAGCGCAACGCGGCCGCGGCCGATCCCGAGCGGCGCGCGCTTGCCTTCGAGGAATTGTTGATCGCCGAGGGCAGCGATTGGAACTGGTGGTACGGGCCGGAGCATCACTCGGCCAACGATCGCGAGTTCGACGAGCTTTATCGCAAACACCTGTCGAACGTTTACCAATTGCTGGGCGCGGCGCCGCCGGAGTCGCTGGCGCAGGCGATCGGCCAGCCGGCGGGGCGTCCGTACTTCGTGCCGCAGACGGCGTATGTGCATCCGCGCATCGGCGATGCGGCGGCGCGCTACTTCGACTGGCTGGGCGCGGCCATGTACACGCATGACCGGACCACCAGCGCCATGCACGGGCGCAGCTTCTTCCTCGATGTGCTGCAGGCGGGCATCGACGAGGAGTCGCTCTACGTTCACGTGGAGTTCGCCGGAGGCCGGCCGCCGTCCGCCGACGAAGGCGTATTCGAAGCGGTGCTCGCGGCCGAGAGCCTGGCTGCCGGCACGGAGAAGCCCGCGCATTCGCTCCGGCTGACGCTGGAGATGGAAGGCGGAGCCATCCGCAGTTCGCGGCTCGTGCGCGATCCGCAGCCGGCGGGCAACGGCGATGTGGGCATCGCACCGGATGGCGACCAGACCGCGGCGTCAACTTCGACCGCGCAGGACGGTTTGCTCTGGCGATTGCGCGATGCGCTGGAGGCGCAGATCCCGCTGCGGCTGTTGTCCGCCGGCGAGGGCAGCCGCCTTCGTGTTCGCGTCACGCTGTGGCGCGCGCGCCTTCCGGTGGACGCGCTCCCGCTGGACGGATGGATCGAGCTGAAAGTGGCGCCGGAGCACGAGCTGTCAGGAGCGGGGAACTGGTGAAGAAATTGCCGAACTGCCGAATTGCGGAATTCCGAGTTGCGTCGACGGCAGAGACGTAAAACTTGTTACGTCTCTCACGGCTGGCCGGGAGACGTTGCAAGCAATGTCTCCAAAAAAAAAGCGCGCAGCCGAAGCCGCGCGCACTATCCACTGGACCACGTTCCACTCTCCACTGCTTTACCGGCCTGAGCCTCCGGTACCCAGCGTCACCGGGCGGCTGAGTTCCATGAAGATTTCCGTGCCGGCGGGAATGTCTTCCGAGTGCTTGCGGGCGAGGAAGCGCACGGCTTCCACGGTTGCGCCCACACCCGCTCCGATGAGCGTGCCCTTGGCGGTGTGCGCAATCAGCGCGCCAACGATCGCGCCACCGCCCGTGAAGATGCCCAGGTCGCGGATGTCGCGGCCGCTGTGGCCCACGCCCTTCATGCGGCCCTCTTCATCGACGTCGATGTCGTTGGTGAGGTTGGTATCAACCACGACGGCGTTGATGTTCATGCGCTCGCCGGATGGCATGATGACCGTTTCCGGCATGATGTTGATGCTGGGCACGCCGCGGAAGCGCCGCGATTCAGAAACGTGCGTCACGCGGCCCTCGACCGATGCGCCGACAGGGATAACGGTGCGGCCGCCCAGGGACACTGATTCCATCAGGCGTCCGGAGAACATGTCGCCCTTGCGGCTGCTGGAGGTGGAGAGCGGCGTTTCCAGCTTCATGCGCAGCGTAGTGCCCACGGGCAACACGCCGTCCATGGAGGCGGCGCTGCCTGCGGTCTTTTCGTTCAGGTCAGCACCCGGCGTTTCCTGCTTCGCGGGCGCGACCGCAGGAGCGGCCGGCGCCGCCGCGGCCGGCGCCGCCGCGGCCGGGGCGATTGCTGTTGAGGGCGCTGCCGCCGGCGTCGCGGGTTCGGTGACTGCCCTCACCTGCGGCGAAGAGGCTTCGGTGGTGCGGCCATTCTCCAGCGCGATGCGGCCGGCCGATGGCTTCTGCCTGCTTGTGGTTTGCTGTGCCGCCACGACGACGGAGGTTGAAACCACCGCCAACAGCGCCAGCACGGCCAATGTCTTGTGCTTCATGTTGCCTCCATTCTTGCAGCCTGGTTCCGGTTATGGCCTGAGCGCGGGCCCGGGCTCCAGCGCTCCGTATTGCGAACACTCATCGCTGCGCCGCAATAGCGTCGAACACCTGATTCAGCGGCGCGCGGTCGGTTTGCGTGCTGCCCACGTAAATCCAGCGAATGGTCCCGTCCTGTCGCACCACGAACGTCGCCGGGCGCGCGATGTTGAACGCGTCGTGCCCGAGGCGGTGGTAAACGCCGTAAGCCTTCGTCACCGTGCGGTCCTCGTCGAGCAGGAAGGGGAATGGCACCGGGTCCTTCTGCAAAAACTGCTCCGGCCTGAACATGCCGCCCCGTTTTTCCGCCGCGATGAACGCGAACCCCGCGCCCAGGTCGCGAATTTTCTGCGCCGCTTCCGGCCCGAACTGGGCCATGCGCTTGACGCAGTTCGGTCACCATGTGCCGCGCAGAAACTCCAGCACCGCCGGCCCGTCGCGCAACAGGTCGGCCATCGCCACCAGGCCCTCGCGATTCGCCGCCGGAAGCGTGAACGCCGGCGCGTGGTCGCCGACTTTCAAAGTTTCCGAAGCACGCGCCACTGTCGCGACTCTAGAACAGGCACGAGGGCGGAACAACGACGGAAACGCGCGGGAACCAAGGTGGTTAGTGCAGGAAGCAGTTCTCGGTTGCCGGTCGTCAGTTGCCAGCTCGCACCTGGAGAAACTGGCAAGAAGCAACCTACAACTGGCGACTCGGTATAATCCGCAGTCGCACTTTGGAGGACGACCTTGCCATCAGCGCCTACTGCCATCGTTCGCATTCGCGGCCGCCAGATTCTGGATTCGCGTGGCAATCCCACGATTGAAGCCGACGTGGTGCTGGCCGGCGGCGCATTCGGGCGCGCGGCCGTGCCGAGCGGCGCGTCCACGGGCGAGCACGAGGCGGTGGAGCTGCGCGACGGCGGCAGGGAGTGGAACGGCAAGGGCGTGACCAAGGCCGTGGCGAACGTGAACGGAGCGATCGCCCAGGCGCTGGCCGGCATGGACGCCACGCGCCAGCGCGCGCTCGACGACAAGATGATCGAGCTCGACGGCACGCCGAACAAGTCGCGGCTGGGAGCGAATGCGATCCTGGCCGTTTCGATGGCGGCGGCGCGGGCAGCGGCGAATGCGCTGCGGCTCCCGCTGTATCGCTACCTTGGCGGCGTGGGCGCGAACATCCTGCCGGTACCGATGATGAACATCCTCAACGGCGGCGCACACGCCGACAACAACGTGGACTTCCAGGAGTTCATGGTGATGCCGGTCGGCGCAACGTCGTTCGACGAGGCGCTGCGCTGGGGCGTGGAAACGTTCCACGCGCTCAAGTCAGTCCTGAAAAAGCGCGGGCTGAACACCGCGGTTGGCGACGAGGGCGGCTTTGCGCCGTCGCTGAAGTCGAACGTGGAAGCGATCGAGCTGGTGATCGAGGCGATCCAGCAGGCAGGATACCTGCCGGGCGAGCAGATCGCCATCGCGCTCGATCCGGCGGCGAGCGAGTTCTACGAGAAGCCCCGGTCGAAGAAAGGGCAGAAGGGCGCGGCCGGGCGGTACGTCTTCAAGAAGTCCGACAAGTCGGCGCACACGCCGGAGCAGATGGTGCGCTTCTGGAGCGAGTGGGCGCGGAAGTATCCGATTGTTTCCATCGAAGACGGCCTGGCCGAAGACGACTGGCAGGGCTGGGCGCTGCTGACCAAGGAGCTGGGGTCAAAGATCCAGCTCGTGGGCGACGACCTGTTCGTGACCAACACCGAGCGGCTGGAACGCGGCATCGAGGCGGGCGTGGCCAACAGCATCCTTATTAAGGTGAACCAGATCGGCACGGTGAGCGAGACGCTGGCGGCGATCGAGCTGGCGCGGCGGAACAAGTACACCAGCGTGATCTCGCATCGCTCGGGCGAAACGGAAGACACGTTCATCGCCGACCTCGCCGTCGGCTCGGGCGCGGGACAAATCAAGACCGGCTCGGCCTCGCGCACCGACCGCACCGCCAAGTACAACCAGCTGCTGCGCATCGAAGAGAGCCTGGGAGACGCGGCGCGGTTCGTGGGAATCAAGGCGCTGAATTATCGGAGTGAGAAGGAGAGGACGGCCAGAGCCTAGGAATCTGTTATTTCCTTGGCCATTTGTTATTGACCATCGCCTGCTGCTCGCGGGTGCGACCATCAGCGCAAAACAGCAAACAACACATCACAAATAGCCAATCGTTCTATCCCGGCTGCTGCTGGGTCATGCAGTGCAGCGTACCCAATCCCCACACCAGGTCGCCGCAGTGGATGCCCACGACGTCGCGGTCCGGGAAGAGTTCGGCGAGCGTGTTCAGCGCCACGCGATCGTTGCGATCATTGAAGGTTGGAACCAGCACAAGGCGATTGGCGATGTAGAAGTTCGCGTAGCTGGCGGGCAGGCGCCGGCCGCGATGGATGATGGGCCGCGGCATGGGCAGCTCGACGACGCGGAGCTGGCGTCCGGTTTCGGTGGCCGCTTCGCGGAGGCGGCGAAGATTGTCGGCCAGCGGCTCGTAGTTGGCGTCGGCCGGATCGGGCTCGGAGGCGCACACGACGACATCCGGCGCGACGAAGCGGGCAACGTCGTCCACGTGGCCGTGGGTGTCGTCGCCGACGATTCCGCTTCCCAGCCAGATGGTGTTGGTCACGCCCAGATATTCCGCGAAGGCGCGCTCCAGGTCTTCGCGGGTGGCGCCGGGATTGCGCTGCTGGACATCGGAGAGGAGGCACTCCTCGGTCGTCAGCATCGAACCGAAGCCGTTCACGTCGATGCTGCCGCCTTCCAGGACCATGTGGGCGCCGTCTTCGCCGATGCGGGGAGAAAATTCGGGGACCTTCAAATGCCTGGCGGCACGCCCGGGGATGGCGTTGTCGAGCTTCCAGTCGTTGTACTTGGCCCAGGCGTTGAAGCGGAAGTTGACCACGGCGACCGGCGCGGCGCCGTCCTTCTTCTTCCGGCGCGCGCTGCCACGCGCTCTTGGTCCGTCGTTGCGGACGAAGATGGGGCCGGAATCGCGCGTCCAGCCGCGGTTGGTGGGCCAGCGCAGGAACTCGACCGTCTCGCGCAGGGCGTTGGCGCGCTGGAGGACCTCGCGCGCGTGGTCTTCTGCGGCCTGGCTGTTCACCAGGATGCGCACGCGCTCGACCTGCGCGAGGTGGTAAACAATGTCGGCATACACCCACGGAATGGGCTGGAACTTGCCCGGCCAGTCGGTCTGGTTGTGCGGCCAGCCGAGCCAGGTGCCCTCGTGCGGCTCCCACTCGGCGGGCATGCGGTAGCCGAGGGATTGGGGCGTCCTGTTTTGTTTGCGCTTCATCCTGGATTGCTGCATTGCCGAATTGCCGAACTGCGGAATTGAATTTCAATTCGGCAATTCGGCAGTCTAGTCGATCAGCCGCTGCGTGATGCCGCCGTAGCTGTCAATACGGCGGTCGCGCAGGAAGGGCCAGTTGCGGCGCACGTCTTCCAGCTTGCGCGCATCCACTTCGGCGACCAGCACTTCTTCGCGGTCGTGTCCCGCTTCGGCGACGACGACCCCGAAGGGGTCGCAGATAAACGAGCCGCCCCAGAATTCCAGCCCGTCGCCGGGGGCGCGGTTGCCGCGGACGCTGCCCGTCTCGTGGCCCACGCGGTTCACTCCGCCAACGTAGACGCCGTTGGCGATGGCGTGGGCGCGCTGGATGGTGCGCCACGCATCGTGCTGCTGCTTGCCGAATTCCTTCTTCTCCGAGGGGTGCCAGCCGATCGCCGTGGGATAGAAGAGGACCTGGGCGCCTTGCAGCGCCGTGAGCCGCGCGCCCTCCGGATACCACTGGTCCCAGCAAACGAGCGCGCCGATCTTGCCGAAGTCGGTGTCGAAGGCCTTGAAACCGAGATCGCCGGGCGTGAAGTAGAACTTTTCGTAGTAGAGCGGGTCGTCGGGGATGTGCATCTTGCGATACAACCCGCGCACGGTCCCGTCGGCGCCGAGCACCACCGCCGTGTTGTGATATACGCCGGCGGCGCGTTTCTCGAAGACCGACGCGATCACGACGATCTTCGCCTTGCGCGCCACATCGGCCAGCGCCAGCGTGGTCGGGCCGGGGACAGGCTCCGCCAGGTCGAACAGGCCGGCGTCTTGGCGCTGGCAGAAGTACTGCGTGCGGAAGAGCTCGGGCAGGCAAACGACGTTGGCGCCCCTGGCGGCGGCGTCGCGCGTCATTTCAACAGCGTGCGCCAGGTTCTGGTCGGGATCGGGGCCGCAGCGCATCTGCACCAGCCCGATGCGATACAGGTCAGGCAAAATCGCGTCTCCTTGGCGCAACCGACTAGCATAGCAAACGAGCACCGAGTCCTGAGTGGCAAGTGCTGAGTGGCGCGAATTGCGCCTTTGTTTTATTGACGCCGTGTGAAATTTTCTTGTAGTTTTGCACTTCGTCACGGAAGAAATTCTTTGCGAGGGTTCGACCTTGAAGGACCATCACGAGGGTGAGCATCACGAGGGCGCGGGCATCGAGCGCAAGCTGCACGACCCTGTCGCCGACAAGCTGGTCCCGCTCGATCCGCTGGACCTTTCGCAGGTCCGCTCGATCGACGACCTGGTGCGCGCCATGGGACGCACCGCCTTTACCGGGCGCCAGCTCGGCGAGGCCGCCGACGTGCTCGAGGCGATGGCGCGCGACAAGCAGTGCTTCGTGGTGATGACGCTGGCGGGCGCGATGACGGTGGCCAAGCAGGGCCTGGTGATCGCCGACCTGATCGACTACGGCGTGGTGAAGGCCATCGTCTCCACCGGCGCGCTGATGGCGCACGGCCTGGTGGAGGCCACCGGCAAGTCCCACTTCCGCTACGACGCCAAGCTGAACGACGTTGAGCTGTATGAAGCCGGCTACAACCGCGTGTACGACACGCTGGAGCCGGAGACGAACCTGGACCACGTCGAAGCGGTGGTCGGTGAGATCCTGGAGAACTGGGACCCGAAAGAGACGCTGTGCTCGTGGCAGTTGAACCGGGCCATCGGCGAGCACCTGCACAAGCACTCGCCCGGCCGCGGCATCCTGAAGTCGGCCTACGAAAAAGGCGTGCCGGTGTTCGTGCCGGCGTTCACCGACTCCGAACTGGGGCTCGACGTGGCGCTCACCAACCGCATGCGCAAGCGCAACGGCAAGCCGCCGCTCAAGTACGATCCCTTCCTCGATTTGGAGCACTTTGCCGACACCATGCTGAAGCCCAAGCGCATCGGCATCTTCACCATCGGCGGCGGCGTGCCGCGCAACTGGGCGCAGCAGTTCGGGCCGTACATTGAATTGCGCTGGCGCCGCGGCGGCGAGCCGATGCCGCTCAAGCGCTATCACTATGGGTTGCGCATCTGTCCTGAGCCGGTGTATTGGGGCGGTCTGTCGGGCTCGCCTTACAGCGAAGCCATCTCGTGGGGCAAGTTCGTTCCGCCCGCGGAAGGCGGACGCTTCGGCGAAGTTTTCGTGGACGCGACGGTGGGATTGCCGCTGATTGTCGCCGCGGTATTCGAGCGGCTGGGCCTTGGGGCGGGGGCGGCTGAGAAGAAAAATGCCGGCCCGGCGAAGGCGGGTACTCACTCGCCGCAGCTATCCGCGGCGTCGTCGAAGAACGGCAAGTCGAGGGTCCGAGCGCCGGCCCGGAAGAAATAGGCAGCGGTCCTACTCGAAGATCAGGATTGCCGACGCGATCACGGTCGTCCACAGGCCGCGCTTATCGCCCACCGCCGACTGCGTCATGTTCATGGTGCGGACGATCTTGTTCGACAGGCGATAGATCTGCTTCTTCTCGTCCCAGCTCTTTTCCGAGTCGAACTCCACATTCAGCGTAGTGGCGAGCATCTCGGCGGCTAGTTCCTCGGCGTAGTCGCCGGCCGCGTCTTCGGTTTCGCCAAAGCTGTGGTGCTCGCTCAGGTAGCCGTAGGTGGTGCGGTCGGCGGGAATCGCCAGGCCGATGCTGGAAGCCATCAGGCGGTGCGGCTCACGGGTGGAGTTTTCCGCGACCACGGCAAACACGACTTCGCCGGGCGAGAGGTAGCGCAATCCCAGCGCCCGCGGGATGAGCTTGCAGTTGGGCGGAAAGATGGAAGAGACGCGGACCAGGTTTTGCGCGGCGATGCCCGCGTCCCGAAGCGCCAGCTCAAACGACGTCAGCCGTTCTTTGTGCTTTCCCACCCCCTTGGTGAGAAAAATGCGCTTGGGGACCATGTCTTTCGACAATTTTCGAGCCTCCGGCCAGTTAGAAATCCAGGAGAATGGAAGAATTTAGCAACAGCAGGAAATTTGCGCTAGAGAAAACTGAGGTTTTCTCAAACGCAACGCCCGGCCGGGAACGGCCAGGGAGAGCGCCCGGGGCCGAGCGGCGAGTACCCGGGTCATGCGGGTTCGCCGACCCACGTCCGCCAGAACGACGGCAGACCTGGGAGGCCACCGACGGCTACTTTGCCGCGGAGACGGACTGCACCTTCACGGTCTTGCCGTTGACGGAGCCGGTGATCTTGGCTCGCTCGCCGGCAAGCTTATCGATCGCGGCCTGATCGCCGCCGTCGAGGGTATAGACGGTGTCGCCCACCACGAGACCGTACTTGGAGCCTTCTTTCACGCAGGCGCGGACGCAGTCGGCGGCGCTGCCCGACATCATGTGCCTGGCGCCGCACATTTCGTCGGTGATCACGCCGGTGAGGGTTTGCGGTTTGTCGGCAGCGGTTGCGAACGAGAAAAGTGCCAGGATTGCGGCTACACAGATGACCGTGCGCTTCATTTCTCTCCTCTGATTTCCAGACTGACTGCGATTGTAATAGATGGTGAGCACCGGGCGGAGCTTCACGGTTTTTCCGGAAGAAGCACTCAGCATTCAGCAGTCAGCATTCAGCCCCCGCACGGCTTCGGCGAGGGTGTGCACTCCAGAGCGGGATGCGCAAGGGCTGAATGCTGAGTGCAGAGTGCTGCGCGCTGCGGTGAAAGCTCACTTTGCGCTGATCGCCGCCGCCGGCTTCAGCTTGACAGCAATATCAATGAACGCCAAGGCAGCGCGGCTGAGGGCCTTGTCCTTGCGGAAAACCAGAGCGAGGTCGCGGCGAACCGTGGCGTCGGAGATGCCCAGCGCGACGAGTGCGCCGGAGCGGACGTCTTCCTGCGCCGAGGAGCGCGCGATGAAGCCCACGCCGACGTCAGCGGCGACGAAGCGCTTGAGCAGTTCGCTCGATTCCAGCTCCATGGAGATGTTGATTTTCAGGTTGCGCTCGTGAAACAGGTTTTCGATGGTATCGCGGGTGCGCCCGAGCTTGGGCACCAGGACGGGGAAGCGGGCCACGTCGGCGATGCTGACGGCCTTCATCTCCGCCATCGCATGCGAGGGCGGCACGATGACAACCAGCTCGTCTCGATGGATGGGGACGACGGTCAGCCGGTTGTCGGGCACCGGCAGCACGGCAACGCCGAAGTCCACCGTGTTGTCGATGACGGATTCGAGGATCTTGGGGTGTTCCAGCCGCAGGATGCTCACCCCGACCTTCGGGTACTGCTTCTTGAACTCGGCGAAGACCTCGGGAAGCACGTGCAGGCAGGTTCCCTCGTTGGCGCCGACCAGCAATTCGCCGCGCGGCACGCGCTCCATTTCGGCGACGGCGGTGAGCGCGACGCGGCGGGCCTCCAGGGCGTCTTCGGCGTATTTGAAGAAGCTCTTGCCGGCGGCGGTGAGGGAAACCTTGCCGCCGGTGCGGTCCAGGAGCTTGGCGCCGACCTCTTCTTCCAGCGCGCGAATCTGCGACGAGATGGCCGGCTGCGTGCGAAAGCGCTTCTCCGCCGCGCGTGAGAACGAACTCAGGCGGGCCACGTCGAGAAAGGTTTCCAGCTGGTCAAAGTCCATGCGTTGCGGCTACTCCTTCCGGCCCCACGCGACGACGTGCGGCGCAATGATGCTCGGCGCTCCGGTCGGCGCAGCCTCACGGCGAAGCCGCCGGCCGAGTGTCTCGATCCGCACTTCTTCGGCGGCCGCCACTCCGTGCTCGACGATCTTGGGCAGCACTCGGCTCGAAGAGCTGAGCCTGGCGCATCAGGCGCTCGTACTCGATGGGCGTGCGTCCAAGAGCGTATTCGATCGGGTTGTGCGCCGCGTTCACTTATCCACCCAGCCTTCCCAGTGCAACCCCCTCCATGAAAGGCGAACGGGGAACGTGAAACGCCGTTTTCCACCACGTATTCCACTGTCGGCGATGCACTTAGCTTCTCATAACCCGGCATTATGGCCGACATAAAAACGTTTGATTTCACAATCCGGCACCGAGCGGTTATGGTCAATTCTGTGCTCCTGCGGTTGGAATCCGCCGGCGCACATCCTCAGCGTGCTTCCATGAAATTTGGCGGGCGCGGCAACGGCGGCAACCGGTATTGGTGTTTGCGGCGATGTCGGCCCAGTGACCACCAGCCTGGCGAGTGTGAGCTTGCGGGCAAACCTTCAAGGAGAGCTTTACATGGCTGATCCGAAACAGGTAATGGAGTTTGTGAAGAAGAACGGGGTCAAGCTCCTCGATCTGCGCTTCACCGACCTGCCCGGCATCTGGCACCACGTTTCGTTCCCGATTGACCAGTTCAGCGAGTCGTCGTTCGAAGACGGCTTCGGCATGGACGGCTCGTCCATCCGCGGCTGGGCCGCCATCCACGAGAGCGACATGCTGCTCATCCCCGACCCGGCATGGTTCATGCTCGATCCGTTCACCGAGGTGCCCACGCTGGTGATGGTCGCCGACGTGATTGACCCGGTCACCAAGCAGCGCTACGACCGTGACCCGCGCTACATCGCCAAGAAGGCCGAGATGTACCTGAGCTCGACCGGCCTGGCCGACACGGCCTACTTCGGCGCCGAGGCCGAGTTCTTCATCTTCGACAACGTCCGCTTCGACCAGAACGTGAACGAGGGCTTCTATCACATTGACGCGGAAGAGGGCCGCTGGAACTCGGGCCGCTCCGACAACAACCTCGGCTATCGCCCGCGCTACAAAGAAGGCTACTTCCCGGTGCCGCCGACCGACCACTACCAGGACCTGCGCACCGAGATGACCTTGACCATGCAGAACTGCGGGCTCGAGGTCGAGTGCCACCACCATGAAGTGGCCACCGGCGGCCAGACCGAGATCGACCTGAAGTTCAATTCGCTGGTCCGCTCGGCCGACAACATGCTTCTGTACAAGTACATCGTGAAGAACGTCGCCAACCAGTACGGCAAGACGGTGACGTTCATGCCCAAGCCCCTCTTCCAGGACAACGGCAGCGGCATGCACACGCACCAATCGCTGTGGAAGGGCGGCAAACCGCTCTTCGCCGGCGACGGCTATGCCGGGCTTTCACAATTGGCGTTGTGGTACATCGGCGGACTGATCAAGCACGGGCCGGCGCTGGCCGCGATCATCGCGCCGACCACCAACAGCTACAAGCGCCTGGTGCCGGGCTTCGAGGCGCCGGTGAACCTGGCGTACTCGCGGCGCAATCGCTCGGCGGCATGCCGCATCCCGATGTATTCGGCGTCACCCAAGGCCAAACGTGTGGAGTTCCGCCCGCCTGACCCGAGCTGCAACCCGTACATGGCGTTCGCGGCGATGATGATGGCGGGACTGGACGGCATCGAGAACAAGCTCGATCCCGGCCAGCCGCTCGACAAGGACATCTACGATCTGGGCCCCGAGGAGCTGGCGAAAGTCCCCTCGATGCCCGGATCGCTGGAGTCGGCGCTCGACCACCTGGAGAAAGACCACGCCTTCCTGCTCAAGGGCGACGTGTTCACCGAGGAGCTGCTGAACACCTACATCGACTACAAGCGCTCGAAGGAAGTGGACGCGGTCCGTCTGCGCCCGCATCCCTACGAGTTCGCCCTGTATTACGACATCTAGTCGGTGTGCGCAGGCCCGGACGTTCCGTCCGGGCGCCGGGCGGAAGCCCGGCGCACACCAGCAGATGGAGCCCGGCCGCCCTCGGCCGGGCTTTTCTTTCAACGAAAATGTGCGCGCGAACGGCCGTCTACGCGGACTTTTTCCCGAACACGCCGCCGAGCTTCTCCTTCATGCCTTCCACCGCCCCGGCTTCGCCGCCCTGGCCGGCAATGTGGTTCTCCAACTGGCTTGCCACCGGCGCGGGCAGGCGCTGCTTGAGGAACTCGATAACGGTTTGCGCGGCCGAGCTTGCCTGGCTGTCGTTCAATCCCACGCGCGACTTGAGTTGCTCAATCAATTCATTCATAGCTGGCCTCCTTAGCCATCAGCGTTCGGATGCAAATCGGGGCCGCGAGGTGCTCCGGGGCGCGTGAGCTGACGCTTCGTCTCGACGACGTCTTCCAGTACTCAGATTGCGCAGCGGCGCAGTGCGGCAGGCAAGCGGCTCAGAGCATAGAATGGCCGATGCATGTCGCTCTATTTCTTCCGGTTGCGTCTTTCCGAAGCGCGCCAGCGCTGGTTGGCGCGTGTTCGTGCGTGGCTGCGCCGGCGTCGGGCGAGTCCGCCGCCCGATCCTTATGCCGACGTGCTCGCGCCGCTGCGCCGCGGACCGCGTCCGCGGAGTGGAGCGGCCGCCGTCGCCGAGCCGGATGAATTCGAGCCCTGAGCCGGGACGCGGCGCGGGTGCATCCATTGGTTGGTAGCCGACTCGGTAGGAAGGGAACTCAATGGCCGAAACCTGCACTCATCTCGACCAGATCAAGAAGGTCACGCCGTCCGCCAAGGGCTGCGAGGACTGTTTGAAGATTGGCGACACCTGGGTCCATCTGCGCTTGTGCCTGAGCTGCGGACACGTGGGCTGCTGCGACTCATCGAAGAACAAGCACGCCACCCAACACTTCCATCACTCCAAGCACCCCATCATCCAGTCGTTTGAGCCCGGCGAGAACTGGCGCTGGTGCTACGTGGACGAGCTGTTCATGGAGTAATGGCTTGTTCACCGCAGAGACCCAGAACTTGGTGATTTGGCGAATTCGTGACCTGGCGACTTGGCTGATGCGGGCGTGGTCGTTGTATCTGAAAACACCAAATCGCTAAACCACCAAATCGCTAGATGCCTGAACGTTCCAGCGCGGCCCGGTCCCACTTCCCAAGGCCGGCGGCGGCTTCGTAGGTCTTCTGGCAGAAGTCGAGCAGCATGCCGCGCGGGTCGGCGGCGTTGCGGACGTCTTCGTACATCAGCAGGTACTCGTTCAGGTCTGAGCTGTAGAAGCCGGGCGAGTTCACGGCCGTCTTGAAGCCATCCGGCTCGGGCGCGGCGTAGGCGTAGAAGGCTGCGTCTTTTACGGGGCCGCCGCCGGGCCACCATCCAACGCTGGCGCACTCGTGCGAGTAGGCCTCGCGGGTGAGGAAGTCGGCGCCGGGGCGCTCGGGCGCGCGGCGTCCGCTGAAGCGCGTTACCGCCAGGTCGAAGCTGCCCCAGAAGAAATGCACCGGGCTGCATTTGCCGATGAAGCGTCCGCGAAACTCGTGCAGCACCGGCCAGCAGGCCAGCAAAACCTGCCAGAAGCAATGCGCCTGATCGGGTTCGTAGCTGGCGTGCTCCTCGTCGCGCTCGAAGGGAACCGGGTCGGGAACTTCCTGCGGCATCGTCCGGATGTTGACGTTCACTCCCAGCGCGCGCAGCGTGCTCATGAACTCGCGATAGAAGTCGGCCACCGAACGGGCGTAGAGACGCATGGCGCGGCGCTCGCCACGGCTGCTGCGGAAGCGCAGCTTGTGCTCGGTGAAGTCGAACTCCATCTCGAAGCTGCCGCCGTGGTAGGGGATGGCGCTGCTGGTCAGGCCGCGCGAGGTCACGTAGAGCGCGCTGTGCCAGAAGTGGTTGACCGGGGGCGTGAGCTCGGTGCGCACCTTGCCGACCATCTGCGTCCACATGTGGAGCGTGGCGCGGGTCGGCTCCCACTCTGCCAGCGGGAGTGCCGGCCAGAGTTCGGGCACGGCCGAAGGAAGCGGAACACGCAGGGCGGACACAACGCCTCCGAACAACCCGTGATTTTACAGGGAACCACGATCTCACGTGCGGAATGGCGCGCCAAAGGCCCGCTTTGGCGGATTTCGCTTTGTTGCTTGACGCCCTCACCATGCGGGGTGAGAATGCGCGCGCTGTTCAGGAGGATGAGATGAGAACCCGCCACTTCCGGCCATCCCTGGGTTGGGTCCTGCTGCTGTTCACGGCCCTGGTGAGCTGCCAGAAGGCGGAGACGCCTACTCAGGCGGCAGCCCCGGCGCCACCGCCACCGCCGCCACAAACATCGCAGGGGAAGCTGGTGCGTGCCGAGCTTTCACCGAAAACGAAAGTTCGCGTGATGTACCTGACGGTGAACGGGCTCAAGACAAGCACCGACGACAAAGAAGCCGCCAAGGGCAAGACGTGGGTGGTGCTGCACTTCGACGACAAGCCGCCGCTGGAGAAGAAGAAGTCCGACGGCGTGGTGAAGCTGAGCAGCAGCGGCGACCGCGGCCGCCTGGAGGCCAAGGACAACTCGGCGACCGACGAGCCCAATCTCTTTCTCACCGACGCAGCCGGCGCCAAGTACACCGACTGGTACTTCTTCCAGGAGAAGAACTCAAAATCAGCGCGCATTGCCTTCGAAGTTCCGCAAGGAGCCGGCGGGCTCGTGTTTCACGACGGCGCCGACAAGGCATATCCGATTCAGCCGGTGGCCGCGGCCCCGGCGCCGGCCCCAGCGGCTGCCGGAAGCGCTAAGTAACGGCGCCCGATCAACGAGCGGCGCGGCGCTCGGGCGACAGCCTGGTCAGGTAGTCCATGATCTCGGGTGTGGTCCAGTTCACCGGGCCGATGAATTTGCGCCGCATCACGCCCTCCGAGTCAATCACGTAGGTTTCCGGGAACTTGAAGGTGCCGTAGAGGGTGTTGCTGGCCTGGCGCGGGTCGCGGACGGTGAGCAGGTCGATGTTGTACTTCGTGAGGAAATTGCGATAGGCGTCGGCGTCCTCGTCGGTGCTGACGGCGAGCACCACCACGCCCTTGTCGCGCAACTGCCGCTGCATGGCCATCAGCGATGGCATTTCTTCGATGCACGGCGGACACCACGTCGCCCAAAAATTCAGAACCACCGTTTTGCCGCGAAGACCGCTGAGCGACACGCTTCGCTGCTGATCATTGACCGTGAAATCGGGCGCGGGGGAGCCGATCTTGGGCGGGGCCGTGCCGCGATCGCAGGCGGAAGCGAGCAACAGAAGCGCGATTGCGGCAGCCACACGGCGCACAAACGTATAATAACAACTTCGCCTCATGCCGCCGCAGCCGCCAGGACCGCCTGCATCGCGCCGCAAGCAGCCGTCGTCCGCGGCAGAAGATGCGGCGGCGCCGCTGGTTTCGGTGGTCGTGCCGGCGCGCAATGAGGAAATCTCGATCGGCGAGTGCCTGGCATCACTAACGGACCAGAATGGCGTTTCCTGCGAGATCATTGTGGTGGATGACGATTCGAGCGACGCGACGGGGGAGGTCGCGCGTTCGTTCCCGGGCGTGAAAGTGATCGCGGCCGGGCCGCTGCCGGCCGGCTGGAGCGGCAAGTCGAACGCCTGCGCCACCGGCGCACGGCAAGCGCGCGGCAAGTGGCTGCTGTTCACCGACGCTGACACGGTTCACCTGCCTGGTTCGCTGGCGCGCGCCGTGGCCGAAGCGGAGAATTGCGGCGCCGATTTGCTGTCTTACTCGCCGGAGCAGGTGACCGACACGGTGTGGGGGCAGGCGGTGATGCCGGTGATCTTTGCCGAGCTGGCGGGGACCTATCGTCCGCGCGAGGTTTCGGACCCGGCATCTGCCGCGGCCGCGGCCAATGGGCAGTATTTGCTGATCACGCGTGAAGCCTACGACGCAGTGGGCGGGCACGCCGCCGCAGCGACGACGCTTCTGGAAGACGTGGAGCTGGCGCGCCGCGTGAAGCGCAGCGGCCGCCATTTGCAATTCCGCTTCGGCGGCGATGCGGTGCGCACGCGCATGTACCGCAGCTTTGAGCAACTGCGCGAGGGCTGGACGAAGAACCTGGCGCTGCTGTTTCCCGAGGCCGAAGAACTGGCCGCGCGCCGCGGACTGGAGTTTGCCGCCATCGTGGGCGGCGCGGCCGTCGGCGCATGGGCGGCCGCCAGCGGACGCCGCGGCCTGGCCATCGCCTCAGGCGCGCTTGCGGCCGCAGCTTACGGCAACTTTCGCCGGCGCATCCACCGTGCCCATGCCGGCGGCCGCGCCGAAACGCTGGCGCTGCTGGGGCTGCCGCTGTTTGCGTATCTCCTGCGGCGGTCGGCGCAACGCTACGCCGGCGAGGGCGAGGTTACCTGGAAGGGAAGAAGTTACTCCGCACAAACGGCGGAAAGACTCACCGCCGGTGAAGGCGGGTTCCGCGGACCAATTCACGAAGCCGCGGGCCCGCCGAACTCATCGGTCATGAGTGACTGAAATCCGCTCGAGTGTCTGGAACGTACTCAATATGGTGTATCTCACGCGCAAAGCCGAGTTCTCCGCGTCGCACTACTATCACAACCCGGAATTTTCGCCGGAAGAGAACCGCCGCGTCTTCGGTAAGTGCAATAACCCCAACGGACACGGCCACAACTACACGCTCGAGGTCACGGTCAAGGGCGAGGTGGACCGCCGCTCCGGGTTTGTCGTGGACCTGAAGGAGCTGAAGGAAATCCTGAACCGCGAAGTCATTGACGCGCTCGACCATCGCTTCCTGAACAAGGAAGTTGCCGAGTTCCAGCACGCGATCCCGACCACGGAGAACCTGGCGATCGCCATCTGGAAGCGGCTGGCGACGAAGTTACGCCGCGCGCAACTGCATCGGGTGCGCGTGTACGAGACGCCCGACCTGTTCGTGGACTTCTTTGGGGAAAGTTGAATCGGGGAGAAGCATGAAGGCGCACCTGACACGGCGTTATCTGTTTTCCGCGTCGCACCGGCTGCATAGCCCGGAGATGAGCGAGGCGGAAAACCGCGCGACCTACGGAAAATGCAATAACCCATTCGGGCACGGGCACAACTACAAGGTTGAGGTCACCGTGGCCGGGCAGGTCGATCCCAGGACCGGGATGGTCTGCGACCTCGCCGACCTTGACGCCGCCGTGCAGCGCGAAGTGCTGGACCGCTACGATCTGGAGAACCTGAACACGCTGCCCGAGTTCCAGCGGCAGGTGCCGACCACGGAAAACCTGTGCGTGGCGATTTACGATGCGCTGCGGAGCAACTTCAAGCCGGCGCAGGTACAGCGCGTGCGGATCGAAGAGACCATGTTGAACTCGTTTGAGTACGCCGGCGGCGCGGAATTGCCGCGGTGAAAATTGCATCATCTGCGGCGCCTGGGCATCCTGTAGGCTGAGAGAAGACGATGAAGGAAACCCGCGAACCCGCCACGCTGACCTCGGCTTCCACCGACGAACTGCTGCGCGAACTGCTGGTGCGGCTGGGCGAAGACCCCGAGCGCGATGGACTGCGCCGCACGCCCGAGCGCATGGCCGCGGCGCTGAAGTATCTGACGCGCGGCTACCAGGAAGATCCGCAGAAAGTGCTGAACAACGCGCTGTTCAAGGTGTGCTACGACGAGATGGTCATCGTGAAAGACATCGAGATGTTTTCCATGTGCGAGCACCATCTGCTGCCGTTTTTCGGGAAAGTGCACGTGGCGTACATTCCCAACGGGAGAGTTATCGGCCTGAGCAAGCTGCCGCGGCTGGTGGACGTCTTCTCGCGCCGTCTACAGGTGCAGGAGCGGCTGACGAAGCAGATCGCGGAAACCATCCAGAAAGCGATCGAGCCGCAGGGTGTTGGCGTCGTGATCGAAGCGCGGCACCTGTGCATGATGATGCGCGGGGTGGAGAAGCAGCACTCGTCGGCGGTGACGTCGAGCATGCTGGGCTGCTTCCGCGACGAGCAGGAAACGCGCCAGGAATTTCTCTCCCTGATCCGCGCCAAGTCGAATGGCATCTAAGCGCGCCGGAAAAAACCAGGCCGGGCGGCTCGCCGGAAAAGTGGCGGTCGTGACCGGCGCCAGCCGCGGCATCGGACTGGCCATCGCGCAGGCGCTGGCGGCCGAGGGCTGCGCACTGGCAGTTTCCAGCCGCAATCCCAAGTCACTCGCAGCAGCTTCGAAGCGAATTCACGGCGGGCGCCTTCTCACTCTGGCATGCGACGTCCGCGCGGCGGGATCGGTGGATGCGTTCTTCGCCGCCGTGCGCCGCGAATTCGGACGCGTCGACATCATGGTGAACAACGCAGGCATCGCCCACACGATGAAGCCCGTGGAGGAGCTCTCGGTCGACGCCTGGCAGGACGTGATCGCCACCAACCTGACCGGGACGTTTCTGTGCACGCGCGCGGCGCTGCCGCTGATGCGCGCCGGCGGCGTGATCGTGAACAACCTGTCGATCGCCGCGGGCACCGTGTTTGCCGGCCTTTCGGCCTACGACGCCTCCAAGCACGGCGCGCTCGGCTTCACCAATACACTTCGCGAGGAGCTGCGCGGGCGCGGCATTCGCGTGCTCGCGCTGATCACCGGCGCGACCGACACCGATATCTGGCAGCAGTTCATGCCCGAAGCCGACCGCAAGACGATGATGCGGCCCGCCGCCATCGCGGCCATGGTGGTGGAGGCGATTGCCCTTCCGCCTGACGCCCCGGTCGAAGAAATCCGCATGATGCCGCCCCGTGGGACGAACCGTAACTGACATCCGTTGCGTCCTTAGTGTCCCTTTGTGTTTTTGCCGGTTGGCCGGTTGTTTTGCCTCGCGCACGAAGTCCCGCGGCCCTCGTTCTAAGGTAACCACCTCACAGGCTGCGAGTCCGTTCCCCGAGGGTGGGGTTTGCGCTACAGTAATGCAGCAGCAACGGCAAAGAACGGCATCTGAAAGGGCAGGAGCAATCACTCTGTGATGAAGCGCATGGTATGGACGGCAGTTCTGTTGGCCATGGCGGCGGCGCCGGTCTGGAGCGCTTCGCTGGGCTCCTCGGCGCGCACCATCATCCCGAGCGAAGTGCAACAGATCATCTCGGTGGACTACCGCGCGCTGCGCTCCTCGTCGACGGCGATGGCGCTGAAAGAGCGTGTCCTGCCCGAGAACCTGAAGCAGTTCGAGACCGCGCTGCGCGGCATGGGACTCGACCTGGACCAGGACGTGGACCAGCTCGACTTCATCTCGTTCCGCGACGGCTCGACGCTGCACACCATCGGCATCGCGCAGGGGCAATTCCCGACCACGCAGTTTGCGCGCCGCATGGCAGTGCGCAAGGTGAAACCGGCGAAGTACCGCCTGGCGGACCTTTATCCTGCCGCCAGCGGCATGCAGATGACGTTCCTTGATCCGGCCACCATGCTGTTCGGCGACGCGGCCTCGGTGAAGCTCGCGCTCGACACGCGCGATGGCGAACTACCCAGCCTCAACACCAACTCGCGCATTGCCGACCTCATGGGCGGCATCGAGGACGGCACGGTGTGGAGCGTGCTCGACGCCAACGGCACTCAGAACATGATGCGCTCGGCGCTGGGCGACGCCTCGCGGCTCGCCGATTACGACACCGTGAAGAAACGCCTGGTCGGCTCGCGCTACACCATGAACTTCAGCGGCGGCGTGAATCTCGACCTGGACGTTTTCACCAGCGACTCGTTCACCGCCGGCGCGCTTTCGTCGCTGGTGAAGGCGGGAGTGCTCTACCGGAAGCTTTCAGCGACGGGCGTCGAAAAAGTGGCGCTCGACAGCGTGACCGTGAACAACGACAGCGACAAGCTGCGCCTGCGCTTCAAGACCGACGACAGCCGGTTCGAGTCGCTGCTCAAGTCGGATTTGTTCGCGGCTGTTTCGAAGTAACAACCCTGCTCTGGAGAGAGGAATGGAAACATTCATAGAGATAACAATTATTATCCTCTGATAATACTTATCTTCTAATAACTGCTACATTCTTCGTCCTGCTCACTACTCCGCACGCAACGCGTCCACCGGATCGAGTTGCGCCGCCTTCCATGCGGGAATGATGCCGGAAGCCACGCCGACCGCGCTCAGAATCATTGTAGAAATAAGCATGATCATGGGCGATGCACGCAGGAAAATGTCGCCTTCGTGGTTGGCGGTCTTGAACTGCTCGGAGTAGAGCGGCATCGGCGGTATGGCATAAGCGAGAATCACAGCCAGCAGCAGCCCGCCCATGCCGGCCGCGAAGGTAAGGGTGAACGACTCGACCAGGAATTGGGCGAGCAGATCGCGGCGGCGCGCGCCCAGCGCCTTGCGCAAGCCGATTTCGCGAACGCGCTCGGTCACCGAAACGAGCATGATGTTCATCACGCCGATCCCGCCCACGCCGAGCGTGAAGGCGCCGATCAGCCCGAGCAGCGCGTCGAGCGCGAGGTTGAACTGCTGCATTTCCTGCGCATTTTCCACCGTGTCCCAGTCGGGCGTCGCTTTGTCGTCGCGGGGATCGAATTGGTGCCGGCGGGCGATGACGGCGCGCACCGCCTCCAGCGCCCGCTTGTGCTGGTCGGGCGCGACCGGCTGGAAGACGATCATGTCGGGATCGCGCGCGTTGGTCACTTCGCGGTAGGTCTCGAAGGGCAGGAACGCGTTCCAGTTGTCAGGTCCGTTGTTGGATGAGTCCTGGATTTTCAGCCGCAAAACGCCGATCACGGTGAACGACTGACCGCGCAGCGTGACCTGCTGGCCCACCGGCGGCAAGCCGCTGAAGATCTGCCTGGCCGCCTGCTGACCAAGAATCATCACCCGGCGGTGCTCGACGAAGTCGCCTTCTTCGAAGTAGCGGCCGTCTTCGACCTCGAGCCGGCGCATGCTGCCGTACGGAAGCTGGATGGCCTTGGTGGAGATCGAAATCACTTTGTTGCCGTACTTGTAGCCGAGCACGTCGTCGGTTTCGGCGCTGACCGCCTTCACGATCGGCACCTCGTCGCGAACCGCCTGCACGTCTTCGTACTTGAAGCGGACGCGGCGGCCGGCGCGCTGCCCCCCGGCGTGCATGCTGGTCTGCCCGCCCCAGATCATGACCACGTTGTTCCCGATCCCGAGAAAGGCCTGCAGCACGCTCTTGCCCACTCCTTCGCCGTAGGCCAGCAGCAGCACCACCGTGACCAGTCCCCAGGCGATGCCCAGCATGGTGAGCAGCGAGCGCATGCGGTTGCGCGTGAGCGCTTCCAGCGCCTGCAGCATGGCCTCGCGCAGCTGCATTACTCGTGCCTCAGCGCCTGGATGGGGGTGAGCGCCGCGGCGCGTTCGGCGGGATACATCCCGGCGAAGATGGCGATGGCCGAGAGCGTAGCCAGCGATGCCACGATCGCCGTCGTCGAGACGGCGGGCTGCGGGATGAAGTCGGGCAGCGGTACTGAGCGCATGACCAGACACAACCCGATTCCCAGCGCAAAGCCGAGCGCGCCGCTGATGGCCGTGAGCGTGACGGCTTCGGCGAGGAAATGTTTGCGGATATCGCCGCGGGTGGCGCCGATGGCCTTGCGCACGCCGATTTCGCGCGTGCGCTCGGTGACGGTGACCAGCATGATGTTCATCACGCCGATGCCGCCCAGCGCCAGCGTCATCACCGCAACGCAGCCGAAGAAGAGGGTCATCACGCTGAAGATGCGCGCGGTCAGCTTGGAGCCGGCGAGCGTGTCCCACACAAAGAGCGCGTCTTTATCGTGCGGCTCGAAGTGGTGCGCCTGGCTGAGCACGCGGTAAACCTGCTTCATCGCTTCTTCGTGCTGCTCGGGGTCGGCAACCTCCACCACGATGTTGTTGATCCAGCCGCGCGTGATGCCCGGGCGCTCCGGCGGCGGATAATCGCGCGCCATCGCCGAGTACGGCGCGAACAACTGCGTGTTATCGGGGCCGGAGCCGTAGCTGCCGTTCTGCTTCTTTTTTTCCAGCACGCCGATCACGCTGTAGGGCTGGCCGTTCATCATCAGCGTCTCGCCCACGGCGGGTTTGCCGGGGAAGAGCTGATTGCGCGCCTCCCAGCCGAGCAGGACCACGCGGCGCGCCTGGGCCTCGTCTTCGTCGTTCATCAGGCGGCCCTCGCTCACGCTGAGCGAGCGGAAGCGCTGATACTCGGGCCACACGCCGCGCACGGGCCGATTCGCGGCATTGTAGCGGCTGACTTCGGGCACGGAGCGGCGCAGCTCCGGGCTCACCGTCTTGATGAGCGAGCAGCGTTCTTTGATCAGGTAGGCGTCGTTGATGCTCAGCCGGACGGGGCGGCCCGCCGCGTATCCGCCCGCCTGCGAGCTGGTGCGTCCGCCCCAGACGATAGCGATGTCGGTGCCGATCGAGCGCATGCGCTTTTTCTGGTCGAGATTGAAGCCGATGCCGAGCCCGACCAGCAGGATCACCGACGTAATGCCCCACACAATCCCCGCCATGGTGAGCACGCTCCGCAGCTTGTGCGCGGAGATGGAAGCCAGCGTCTGGCGCAGGATTTCAGCAAAGTTCATGTCAGGCTGACGTTCGCCGGCGTCGTCAGATGGACGGCCGGCGCAATGTACGGTTAGCAGAGCAGGACAGTTCTCAGTTGCCGGTTGTCACTTGAATTCGGACGGTTGGAAGCTCGGTTGAAGATGAGCGGGGAGGTCGGCGCACCGAGTGTTAGGCCGAAAGCCGGCGGCCGAGGGCCGAGGGCGCTTTCTCAAAACAAAAAGCAAAGGAGCGCTCAAGAATAACCTCTGGCCGAAGTACTCTCGAGAGCGCTCCCTTGCGCGCCACTTCGTCTGGCCGTCTAAAGAGCAACGGTCATGCCATCGTCTGAGCTGTGTTCCGCATTGAAAACACGGCACTTATTCAGCATCAACCCGGGTTGCGCAGAAGCCCGCGAGTAGGAATTTCAGGCGCGGGGAAAGATTTACGTGAAAGCGGAATTGATGGTCCTTCCCCCTGAAGCGGCTGGCTGATGAGAATAATCACCGGGCCCGAATCGCGCTGATCGCAATCGGCCTCACCGCATCGGTAAGGGCAATCAGTTTCGCCTCATCCGCGATGATGGCTGGGGCACCGGTTGTGCAGATGATGAAGGAATGGCGCGCCCTGAGAGATTCGAACTCCCGACCTTCTGGTTCGTAGCCAGACGCTCTATCCAACTGAGCTAAGGGCGCGCTGCAACCGCGGCGGAAACACTTGATTATAACAAACGTTGCCGCACGCCCTCGCTGAAGCCGGGAGCGGGGACCTACACCAGCGCCACTCTCTCGCGCAGGTCCACGCCCGCGCCGCGCAGCAGGGCGGCGATTGAGTCGGCGCTGAGGCGGCTGGCGTCGAATTCCACGCGGATGGTGCGGCGCTGCTCGTCGAAGACGAGGCGGCGCACGCCGTAGACTTCGCGCACGCCGTCGAGCGCGCGCATTTGCGGCTCGTCGGGCGGGACGCCGTAGCGGAACATCACGTCGAGCGTCGTCATGTGGGAAAGTGCGGCCGATGAATCTCGCCGCGGCTGCCTCGAATCTACTACAGTGGTCCGCGGCTGTGAACCAAAACCGGCCCACGGCGGAGATCGTGGAGAACGCCGAGCACCAGGATTCATAAAACTATGGAGCATCATCACCACATCGCGGAGCACGGAGGCGCGGCGGGGCCGGAACGACAGACCGACCCGGTGTGCGGCATGAAGGTCGCGCCCGAGCGCGCCGCGGCGACCGTTGAGCACGCCGGCACGACGTACTACTTCTGCGCGAAAAGCTGCGCGCAGAAATTCCAGGCAGATCCGCAAAAATATCTCGCGCCGAAGCCCTTCGGGCCGCAGTTGGTAGCGCTCGGCGCTGCGAAGCCGAAGCCATCAGCGCCGGAAGCGCCGGCGGCGCCTGGCGTTGCTTACGTCTGCCCCATGGATCCGGAGGTCCGCGAGCCGCGGCTGGGCGCATGTCCCCGGTGCGGCATGGCGCTCGAGCCGGAGATGCCGGTGGCAGCCGCCGAGCGCACTGAGTACACCTGCCCGATGCATCCGGAGATCGTGCGCGCGGAGCCGGGATTCTGCCCGATCTGCGGGATGGCGCTGGAGCCGAGAACGATCGCCGCGGCCGCCGAAGAAAATCCCGAGCTGCGCGACATGACGCGCCGCTTCTGGGTGGCGGTCGCGCTGGCCACGCCGGCGGTGCTGCTGGGCATGTCGGACCTGATCCCCGGGCAGCCGCTCCAACACCTATTCGGCATGCGCGCGATCGGATGGATACAGCTGGTGCTCTCCACGCCGGTCGTGCTCTTGGCGGGCGCGCCGTTCTTCGAGCGCGGCTGGGCGTCGGTCCGGAACCGCAGCGCCAACATGTTCACGCTCATCGCCATGGGCACAGGCGTGGCGTACGCGTACAGCGCGGTTGCAGTGCTCGCGCCGCAGATCTTTCCACCCGCGTTCCGCGAAAACGGCACGGCGCCGGTGTACTTCGAGGTCGCCGCGGCGATCACCGCTCTTGTGCTGCTGGGGCAAGTGCTGGAATTGCGCGCACGCAGCCAAACCTCGAGCGCCATCCGCGCGCTGCTCGACCTGGCGCCGAAGACCGCGCGGGTTTTGCGTGATGACGGCGGCGAGCAGGACATTCCGCTTGCGCAGGTGGTGAAGGGCGACCGGCTGCGCGTGCGTCCCGGCGAAAAGATTCCGGTGGATGGCGTGGTGCTCGAGGGCGCGAGCGCGGTGGACGAATCCATGATCACGGGCGAGTCCGTCCCGGTGGACAAAGGTCCGGGCGACAAGGTGGTGGGCGGGACGCTGAACGGTTGGGGCGCGCTCCTCATGCGCGCCGAGCGCGTGGGCAGCGAGACGCTGCTGGCGCAGATCGTGCGGCTGGTGGCGCAGGCGCAGCGCAGCCGCGCTCCGATCCAGCGGCTGGCCGACCGCATCAGCGCGTGGTTCGTGCCGGCGGTGATCGTCATCGCGGCGCTGAGCTTTGCCGGCTGGATGCTCTGGGGGCCCGAGCCACGCTTGGCGCACGCGCTGGTCGGCGCCGTCGCCGTGCTGATCATTGCGTGTCCGTGCGCTTTGGGATTGGCCACGCCGATGGCCATCATGGTGGCGACCGGGCGCGGCGCCTCAGCCGGAGTGCTGATCAAGAACGCCGAGGCGCTGGAGCGCTTCGAGAAAGTGGACACGCTGGTTGTCGACAAGACGGGAACGCTCACCGAAGGCAAGCCGCGCCTGGTTTCAGTAATCGCGGCGGCGGACCAGGACGAGAGGGAACTGCTGCGCCTCGCCGCCAGCCTGGAGCGCAACAGCGAGCACCCCCTCGCCGGCGCCGTGGTTGCCGGCGCGCGCGAGCGCGGCGCCGAGCTGGCGGAGCCCGAGCGCTTCGAATCGCTCACTGGACGCGGCGTGACCGGCCGCGTACTCGGCAGGGAAGTAATGGTTGGCAAGCAGGAAATGATCTCCGCGACCGTCGCAGGCGCGACGGCGCTGCTGCGGCGCGCTGAAGAACTGCGCCGCGAAGGCCAGACGGTGATCTTCGTCGCCGTGGATGGCCGTCCTGCCGGACTGCTCGGGCTGGCCGATACGCTGAAGCCCTCCGCCGCCGAAGCAGTCCGCGCGCTGCGCGCCGAAGGCATGCGCCTGGTGATGCTCACCGGCGACAACAGCACCACGGCCGCCGCCGTGGCGCGTTCGCTCGGCCTGGGCAACGGCGAATTCCAGGCGGAAGTCGCGCCCGATCAGAAGGCGGCCGCAGTGAAGCGACTTCAGGAGCAGGGCCGGCGCGTTGCCATGGCGGGCGACGGCATCAACGACGCGCCCGCGCTGGCGCAGGCCGATGTGGGCATCGCCATGGGCACCGGCGCCGACGTGGCCATCGAGAGCGCCGACATCACGCTTCTCAAGGGAGACCTGCGCGGCACGGTGCGCGCGCGCCGCCTCAGCCGCGCGACCATGCGCAACATCCGCCAGAACCTTTTCTTCGCGTTCGCTTACAACGCGCTTGGCGTGCCCGTCGCCGCCGGAGTGCTGTATCCCTTCTTCGGACTTCTGCTCAGCCCGATCCTGGCGGCGGCGGCCATGAGCTTCAGCTCGGTTTCGGTGATCTCGAACTCGCTGCGGTTGAGAAAGGCAAATCTGGCCACCGATTGACACGGACTTTCACCGATCAACCCCAAGCTCTTTCTGAGTTGTCTTGAAACGCGCGTTTTTGATCCGTGAAGATCTGTGAAAATGGGTGGCAATCGAGTCCCCGCGATCTCTGCGTACTCTGCGGTGAGAGTTTTTCCCGGTGCTATCCTTGGACCGGCCCGCACCGTGTCCACCATTAACCCAGCGCAACTGTCGCCGGAGGCAATGCATGGCGTGGTTTTTCGCGACGCCGAGCGGGCGCGGCAGAACCTCGCCCGGGTGGCCGAGTGCGCGCCGGCGGGAGTGCTGGGGCCGTTGCCCAACCTGCTGGCCGAGTCGCCCGACGCCGACAGCGCGCTGAACGGCTTCGAGCGCCTGTGCTCCACCGCAGCGCCCGACCTGCTGGCGCTGCTGGAGCGGCATCCGTTCCTGGTGCACTACGCGCTGACGGTGTTCGGCTTCAGCCCCTATTTAGGCGACACGCTGCTGCAGAATCCCGATCTGTTCCAGATGCTGCTGCGCGACAAGGGCTTCGGACGCTCGCACGGCGTGGATGACTTTCGCGAATCGCTGGCGCGGTTCCGCTCGCGCTCGCTCGATGCCGATCTGTCGCTGCTGCTGGCGCGCTTCAAGCGGCGCGAGTATGTCCGCATCATGCTGCGCGATGTGCTCGGCATCTCAACGCTCGCGGAGACCACCAGCGAAATTTCCGCGCTTTCGGACGTGCTTATCGCCGAGGCGCTGCGCGAGGCGCAGCATCAGCTGCGCGCGCGCTTCGGCGCGCCGCGCCTGCAGGATGCCGCCGGGCGCTGGATCGAGCCGGCCGTGGCCGTCCTGTCGCTCGGCAAGCTGGGTGGCAATGAGCTGAACTACAGCTCCGACGTGGACCTGTTGTTCCTCTACGGGGACGCGGGTGTCGCCGAGGGCGGCGGCGCGATCTCCAATCGCGAGTACTTCATCCGGCTGGCCCAGCAGGTCACCGAGATTCTTTCGCGGGTCACCGGCGAGGGCCCGGTGTTTCGCATTGACCTGCGGCTGCGTCCCCAGGGCGGCGAAGGCGAGCCGGCGGTGGGGCTCAGGCACGCGCTCGACTACTACACGCGCGTGGCACACGACTGGGAGTTGCAGGCGCTCATCAAGGCGCGGCACTCGGCCGGCGACCTGGAGCTGACGCGCGAATTCCTGCGCGGCATCGAGCCGCTGGTGTACGTGGGCGCACAGCCGGACGCGAGCCCGGCCGGCCCGGTTCAGCAGCGGCTGAATTTTCCCGCCATCGAGACCGCGCTCGCTTCGCGGCAGAAGATTTCTGACAAGCGGCGCCCGCGCAGCGCCGCCGGCGGGCTCGACGTGAAGCTCGACCGCGGCGGCATCCGCGACATCGAGTTCCTGGTGCAGTGCCTGCAACGCGTCTACGGCGGCGCTGAGCCCTGGCTGCGCTCCGGCGGCACGCTGTTTTCGCTGCAAAAGCTGCACGACAAAGGGCATCTCAGCGGCAAGGACTTCCACGAACTGAGCAACGCCTACGAGTTCCTGCGGCAGATCGAGCATCGGCTGCAATTGCGCCGCGGCCAGCAGACGCATCGGCTGCCGGACGCCGAAGAAGATCTGGTCGTGCTCGGGCGCTCGCTGGGCGGCGATCCCGGGCAATCGCGTTCGCCCGATCAGATTGCCGCCGCCGTCCGCGACCGCATGGCGGCGGTGGCGGAGATCTACAACCGCATCATCCATCGGCAGCAGGTGCAGCAGACCCGCGTCGTCGCGCCGGAGAAAGGCTTTCGCCTCCGCGGCACGCAAGCGGAAATCGGCAGCGACCACTCGTATCAGCAGATGCTGGAGCGGCTGGCGGCCGATTCGCCCGCGCTGCACGCGCTGGCCTCGCGTCCTGACCTCTCGACGCTGGCCCGGCGCAACCTGCATCGCTTCTTCAGCTCAGCCTTCACCGGCTCGGAGCGATACGCCGCGGTGGCGCGGCATCCTGACGCGGTTGAACGCGCGCTGCTGCTGTTTGAAGTTTCGGAATTTCTGACCGACGTGCTGGTGCGGCATCCCGAAGAGGTAGCGCTGCTGGAAGGCATGCCGCGCAAGCTGGGATGGCGTCCGGCGGCGCTGTTTGGCGGCGTTCCGCTCGCGTCCGCCGAGGGACACGATGCGGTGCTCGAGTATCTGGGCGCGGCCGCGCTGCCGTACGGAGAAAAGCTGGCGCTGCTGCGTGAACGCTACCGGCAGCGGGTGTTCGCTTCGTCGGCGCGCGACCTGGCGGAGTTGCGCAACGTGTACGACTCGCTCGCCGACGCCAGCGACGCCGCCGACGCCGCCATTCGCGCCGCGCTGGCCGTGGCCGATGCGCCTCCCGGCATGGTGGTGATGGCGCTGGGGCGGCTGGGCACGCACGAGTTCGATGTTGGCAGCGATGCGGACCTGCTTTTCCTGCGCGACGAAAACACGGCGCCGGCTGACGCCACGCGCGCGGCCGAACGTCTGACGGAAACGCTGGCCGCCTACACGCGCGAGGGCACCGTTTTTGCGGTGGACTCGCGGCTGCGTCCGCATGGCGGCGAGGGCGAACTGGTGATCACGCCGGCGCAGCTTGCCGCGTACTTTGGCGGCGAAGCGCAACCCTGGGAGGCGCTGACGTACAGCAAGCTGCGTTACGTAGCGGGATCGCGCGATCTCGGCGACGCCGCGCTGGGCGCCGTGCGCTCGCATCTTCCGCGCTTCCGCGACGATGCCGGTTTGGCGGCGTCGCTGGTGGCCATGCGCACGCGCCTGGAGCGCGAGTCGGGCGGCGACAACTTCAAGACCCAGGCGGGCGGCTTCTACGATGTGGACTTCATCTGCGGTTACCTGCTCGTCCGCCAGGGACAGGAGCAGCCGCGCGGTAACGTCCGTCAAACGCTCGACGAGCTGCGCCGGCGTCGCGCGCTCCCACAAAATGACTGCACCGTGCTCGACCGTGCCGCCGAACTGCTGCGCGCGGTAGAGCACGTGGTCCGGCTGGTGCAGGGACGCGCGCGAAAGTCGCTGCCCGCCGCCGAACACGCGCGCCAAACCGTGGAGCGGCTCACGTCGCAGATCCTGAACCGCCAGTTCGTCAAAGGGCTTGAAGCGGAGATGGCGCAGGAGCGCACCCGCGTGCGGAAGGTGTTTGAGCGAGTCATGAAATGATGGAAGGCGCTCTTGGCGATTCGCCGCGACTTTAGCTAAACGCGCGAAGACCAGATCAAGCCAAGCGCGGCGGAAAGCAGGGAGCGGGGAGCGGGCAGCAGTTTATAATCACTCGTTTTCTTCTGCGCACGCGCGCATCGCACATTGTGGGAGGCCCTCGAATGCCAGCCAGTTACAACGGAGTCGCAGTTCCGACCGACGGCGCCAGGATCGGCTACGCCAACGGCAAGCTCGTTGTCCCCGATGACCCGATCATTCCTTTTATTGAGGGCGACGGCACCGGCCGCGACATCTGGAAGGCATCGCAGCGCGTGTTTGACGCGGCGGTCGCCAAGGCGTACGGCGGCAGGCGGCGCGTGGTGTGGTACGAGGTCTTCGCCGGCGAGAAGGCGTTCACCAAATTCAAGAACTGGCTGCCGGACGACACCGTCGAGGCGATCCGCGAGCTGCGCGTCGCCATCAAGGGGCCGCTCACGACGCCGGTGGGCGGCGGCATCCGCTCGCTGAACGTAACGCTGCGCCAGGTGCTCGATCTCTACTGTTGCGTGCGTCCGGTGCGCTACTACCAGGGCGTGCCCTCGCCCGTGAAGCATCCCGAGCGCATGAACGTGGTCATTTTCCGTGAAAACACGGAAGACGTTTACGCCGGCATCGAGTGGAGGCAGGGAAGCGACGGCGCGAAGAAACTCATCGCCTTCCTCAACAATGAAATGCTCAAGGGCGGCAGCAAGCGCGTGCG
Organism: Terriglobales bacterium; assembly: GCA_035651995.1. Classification (NCBI taxonomy): domain Bacteria; kingdom Pseudomonadati; phylum Acidobacteriota; class Terriglobia; order Terriglobales; species Terriglobales bacterium. Next base: position 62,158 of record DASRER010000008.1, read on the forward strand.
CGAGGATTCGGGCGTCGGCATCAAGCCGATTTCGATTACCGGGACAAAGCGCCTGGTGCGCCGCGCCATCGAGCACGCCATCGAGAACAGGCTGAAGACGGTCACGCTCGTGCACAAGGGCAACATTCAGAAGTTCACCGAGGGCGCCTTCCGCGAGTGGGGATACGAGCTGGCGCAGCAGGAATTCCGCGCGCAGACCGTGACCGAGCGCGAGAGCTGGATCCTCGACAACAAGGACAAGAACCCGAACGTGACCATCGAACAGAACGCGAACCTGGTCGAGCCTGGCCTGGAGTACGCCTCGCCCGACTTCCAGAAGTCCGTGTGCGACGAAGTGAAGCAGGTTCTCGACGCGATTTACGCAACCCACGGCCGCGGCCAGTGGAAGCAGAAGATCATGGTGAATGACCGCATCGCCGACTCAATCTTCCAGCAGGTGGTGACGCGCCCCGAAGAATACAGCGTTCTCGCCTGCCCGAACCTGAACGGCGACTACATCTCCGACGCCTGCGCCGCGCAGGTCGGCGGCCTCGGGATCGCGCCGGGCGCCAATATCGGCGACCAGCACGCCATCTTCGAAGCAACCCACGGCACCGCGCCCAAGTATGCCGACAAAGACGTGATCAATCCCGGCTCGGTCATCCTGAGCGGAGTGATGATGTTCGACTTCCTGGGATGGAAAGAAGCGGCGCGCCTGATCGAAGACTCCATGGAGCGCACCATCCAGCAGAAGAAGGTCACCTACGACTTCGAGCGGCTGATGGAAGGCGCCACCAAGGTGAAGACGAGCGAGTTCGCCGAGTACATCGTGCAGAACATGAACGGGGCCAGGAAGAGTTCGGCGGCGGATTGATTCGAACTTCGGCCCGCAGCCCTTTGTGAATGGTTTGTGTCCTTCGTGGGAACGCTTTTGATTTCGCTGAGCTGTGACTGACCGTCATGCCCGCCAAATCTGCCGCCGCGGCACCTCGCGCCTCGCGCCCGTACATGCCAGGCTACGGCCTGCCCGACGCGACCCAGGGCAAGGGCCTGCTGCCGTGGTCGTGGGCCGAGCGCCGGCTGGTGGGGTCGCACAACTACTGGTTTGCGTCGGCGCGTCCCGAGGGCGGCCCGCACCTGATGGTCATCTGGGGCGTCTGGATCGGCGGCCGCTTCTGGTTCAGCACGGGCGCCAAGTCGCGCAAGGCGCGGAACCTGAGCGCGAATGCGGCCTGCGTCATCGGCACCGAGCGCGCATCGAGCGCGGTTATTGTGGAGGGCACCGCTCAGGTTGTGGACCCACGCGATGTTCCGCGGGAAGTTTCCGCCAGCTACAAAAAGAAATACAAGTGGGTGTTCGATCCCAGGCTCGGCCCGATTATGGCCGTAACGCCGCGCGTGGCCTTCGGCCTGCACGAAAAGGACTTCGACCAAAGCACGACGAAGTGGACGTTCCAATTACCGCGGAGACGCGGAGCCGCGGAGGAAACGAGTTCCCCGCGTCTCCGCGCCTCGGCGGTCAAGAAATGAAAGGAAGAGAATGCGCAACAAAGTCACCGTAGTCGGTTCGGGCAACGTGGGCGCCACCGCGGCGCACTGGATGGCGTCGAAGGAACTCTGCGACGTGGTGCTGATTGACATTGTGGAAGGCGTGCCGCAGGGCAAGGCGCTCGACCTGCTCGAGGCGATGCCCATCGAGAAGCGCGACTCGCACGTGGTCGGCACCAACGACTACGCCGACACCGCCAACTCCGACATCGTGGTCATCACCGCCGGCGTGCCGCGCAAGCCCGGCATGAGCCGCGACGACCTGCTCAACACCAACTACAAGATCATGCAGGACGTGGTGAACAAGGTCGTGCAGTACTCGCCCAACTGCATCCTCATCGTCGTCTCGAACCCGCTCGACGCCATGGCGCAGACCGCCTACAAGCTCTCGAAGTTCTCGCGCAACCGCGTAATCGGCATGGCCGGCGTGCTCGACTCCGCCCGCTTCCGCACCTTCATCGCCGAAGAACTGAAAGTCAGCGTGGAGAACGTCACCGCCTTCGTCCTCGGCGGCCACGGCGACACCATGGTCCCGCTAGCACGCTATTCCACCGTCGCCGGCATTCCCATCACCGAGCTCATGGATAAGGCCACGCTCGACCGCCTCGTCCAGCGCACCCGCGACGGCGGCGCCGAGATCGTGAAGTATCTGAAGACCGGCAGCGCCTACTACGCGCCCTCGTCCGCCGTGACCGAGATGGTCGAGGCCATCCTCAAAGACAAAAAGAAGATCCTCCCCTGCGCCGCGTACCTCGAAGGCGAGTACGGCATCAACGGCCTCTACGTCGGCGTGCCATGCAAGCTCGGCGCCCGCGGCCTGGAGCAGATCATCCAGATCAAGCTGACGGCGGAAGAACAGCTCGCGCTCCAGAAGAGCGCTGATTCGGTGAAGGAGCTGTGCGCGGTGATCGGGGTCTAAGCGCCGCCAAACAAATCTGCCACGGATTCACGCATCAACCCGGACCAGGTAAGAATCCGTGTCGATCCGTGGAATCCGTGGCGGTTTTTTCCTCTCTGCGTGCTCCGCATCCTCTGCGTTGAAGAATCTGCGTCGCTACACCCGCTCCACCTTCACGCTCTGCACCACCACATCTTTGAGCGGCCTGTCCTGCTTGTTGCGCGCGACCTTGCTGATCTTGTCCACCACGTCCTGGCCCTCGACGACCTCGCCGAAGATGGTGTGTTTGCCGGTGAGCCAGTCGCTGGCTGCCACGGTGATGAAGAACTGCGAGCCGTTGGTGTTGGGGCCGGCGTTGGCCATGGCGAGCTTGCCGGGCTTGTCGAAGCGGTGCGGCGAGCCGCGCGTTTCGTCTTCGAACTGGTAGCCCGGGCCGCCGAAGCCGGTGCCCTGTGGATCGCCGCCCTGGATCATGAACTGCGGGATCACGCGGTGAAAAATGCTGCCGTCGTACAGCCGGTCATACGATTTCTTCCCGGTGGACGGATGCGTCCACTGGCGTTTGCCCTCGGCGAGTTCGGTGAAGTTGGCGACCGTCTTGGGCGCGTCTTTTTCAAACAGGCGGACCACAACGTTGCCTTCCGACGTGTTCAGCGTTGCGTACAGTCCAGGCTGGCGTGCCATTTTCCTCTCCTCTTTCAGGGCGCTCGCGATGTCCGGCGGCGCCGTCCTTCGTGCCCTTCATATGACCTTCGTGTCCTTGTGTGAAACGCTTTTGCTTTTCGCAACGAAAAACTACTTCGCCGGCGCCTTCTTCGCCGCTGTCCCCGGCTTCGCGGCCGTTCCCGCTTTCGGCGCCGGTTTGGCCGCCGGCCTGGCAGCCGGCTTCAAGCCGGTGATGGCAATGTGCTTGATCGTCACCGGCGCATTTGGGCGATCGTTGCCGTTGCGCGGCGCCCGCGCGATCTGCTTCACAAGGTCCACCGTCGCCGGGGTGCAGTGCCCGAAGATGGTGTAACCGTATCCCTTGGGCACGCGACGGCTGCCGCGCAGGCATCCGCCTTCGTCCAGGCAGGGATCGAGGAAGGGCACCGGCACCTCGGTGATGAAGAACTGCGAGCCGTTCGTGTTCGGGCCGCTGTTGGCGTAGGCGAGCATGCCCGGCTTATTGAAGGTGAGATCAGGCGAAAACTCGTCCTTCATCTCGTAGCCCGGACCTCCCATGCCCGTGCCGATGGGATCGCCGCCCTGGATCATGAACTCGGGGATGACCCGATGGAAAATTGTCCCGTCGTAGAGCGGCACACCGTGTTTTTTGGCGCCGGTCCTGGGATCGGTCCAGTCCTTGGTGCCGCGCGCCAGGCCGGCGAAGTTGGCCACGGCGTTGGGCGCCTTGTCCGGGAAGAGTTCGCAGCTCAGCGTACCCGCTGTGGTCTGGATGGTCGCGGTCGGCGGACCCGTCGTGGCCGGCGTGGTGGTGGTTTTTGACGACGAGGCCGGCTTGTTCGTTGCAGCAGCCGGCTTCTTCGCTGGAGCGGTTTGCGCCGCCAGTGTTGCCGCGGCGAGGAGGATTGCGATCGCTACATTCTTCATCCCTGCTCTACTCCCAATGTCTGATTCGATGGCGCCCGCGTGCGCGCCGCGATTTTCGGCGCTAACGTGGCGTAGCCGCCGCCTTTCCTTTTGCCTTCGGCGCCGCTCCCGCGGTCTGCGCCGGATGCCACTCCGGCTGATTGCCGCGCAACTGTGCTGCCACGCGTTCCACCTCGCGGAAGACGCGCATCAGGTTTTCGCCCAGGACCTTGCGCACATCCGCTGCCGTGTAACCGCGCGCCATCAGCGCCTCGGTGATCTTCGGCAAGTCGGCGGCCGAATCGATCCCCTGCGGCAGCCCGCCGGAGACGCCGTCGAAATCCGAGCCGAGGCCGACGTGGTCCACGCCCGCCACCTTGGCAATGTGGTCAATGTGGTCGATCAAAGCTTTCAGCGGCGGACGCGGAATCTTCTTCGCCCACTCGCGCGAGACGCGCTCAGAGACGTAGTAGGGAACTTCCTTGCCGGGATGCGCCTTCTGCCAGTCGGCCACGGCCTGCTCCACGGCGGCATCGCGCGCCCGCGACTGCGCCGCGTTCGCCTTGCGGTAGTCATCGTCGATGAAGCCGTTGTAGAAGTTCACCATTACCACGCCGCCGTTCTTCGCGACCGCCTTCAGCATCTCGTCGGTCATGTTACGTGGCGCGTTGGTGAGCGCGCGGGCAGATGAGTGTGAGGCAATGACCGGAGCCCTGGTGGTCTGGATCGCATCCCAGAACGTTTTGTCGGCGACGTGCGAGATGTCCACCATCATGCCCAGCCGGTTCATCTCAAGCACGACGTCACGGCCGAACGGCGTCAGACCGTTGTGATGCGGAACGTCGGGATCGCTGATGTCGCCGGAAGAATCGGCCCACTCGTTTGTGTTCGACCAGGTGAGCGTCATGTAGCGGACGCCAAGGCGCGCGAAGTCGCGCAGCAGGCCGAGGTCGCTCTCGATCGCGTGTCCGCCCTCGATGCCCATCAGCGCGGCCAGCTTGTGCTGGCGATGTGCGGCCTCGATGTCGGCCGGGCTGAAGGCCATCATGATCTTGTCGGGATGCAGCTGCGCCTGGCGGTACACCGAGTCGATCAGCCGGAAGGCGCGCCGCGCGTACTGGCCCTTGTGCCGCGGCTCAACCCAGATCGAGAAGAACTCCGCGCCGAGGTTGCCGCGCGCGATCTTGGCCAGGTCAATCTCGCCCTCGCCGGCGTCGCTGCCGATATCGAAGTTCTCGTCGAGAAAGCGCTGCGGCGTATCAGCGTGGGTATCAATGACGAGCGCAGCGGCGTGCACCACGCGGGGGTCCGTGGACGGCCTTGCCGGCTTGGACCTGGAAGACTGGGCCATGGGGACAGGGCAGAGCAGTGTGACTACAAGCAGGATAAATGCTGGACGCATCGTTGGGTTGCCCACGCCTGGCGGGGCGAACGGGCATTGTATCGAAGAGCAGTGGAACGTGGTTAGTGGATAGTGGTCAGCCGGAGCCGAGGCGCGGCGAGCCGGTGCGACCGAGCGACCAGGTGAAATTGAAGTGAGCAGTTTGGACGACGCAGCCTTTCACTATTCACTCTTCACTATTCACTTTCTTTTCCGCCGTCACCCGCTCGTCGCGCCACTCCGGATAGCGTTCGTACACCATCACATGGAAGACCGGCTGGCGCCGCTCTTCCTCCGGCTCGATCACTTTTTCTTCCTTCAGACGGGCGAGATAATCGGCCACGAACTTGTGCTGGGCGCGCGTCATACCGCGCTTGGCGATGTCGAGCGTCAGGCCGGAAAGATGCGAAGAGGCGGTTTCGCCGGTCTCCGGCGCGGCATTGGAGTTCCAGCGCCGCAACTCCTTCTGCTGCTCCACGGTGCGCACCGCCGAGTTCACCTGGATGGGCCGCTTGAATTTCGTGTAGTACGCCTTGCCAAGATCATTGATGAAATCGTTGGCCGCCGGACGGCACCAACGCCGGTCTTCGCGCATCGCCAGGCGGACGTAGCGCGTGTCCTCCATGGGGACGAGTTCCTTCTGATCAATCAGGTCCTGGAGCTGGTCGTCGTCCTGAATGCGCGGCAGGTTCTGCGCGTCAATCTCCTCATTCTGACGGAGCAGCGACTCGCGCGAGCCGGCCAGGGCCGGGCTGAAGTATCCGCGCGGGATGCGGCGGCGGTAGCGAGCCGAACGCGCGCGTCCGCGAGCGCCGCGACGCAAGCCTGAACGGCGGACAGTTTGGCGGCGAAGCGGACGACGGCGGGTGCGCGACAGCCGGGCCTGCGTACGGTTGCCCGTTACGCGCGAGGCGTTCAGCGACGCGCGGTACACGGCCATGCCCGGCGCGGCAACTACGCGCGCCTCGGCGGCCGCCGGAAACAGCAAGCCTGCTGCCGACAACACCAGGCCCAGGAGCCTTGATTTCCATTGCTTCAAGCGAGAGTCCCTTGTGGACGGCCAGATTGTGGTGAAGCAGAGGGGATTCTAGAGGAGAGCTGCCGGTCCGAGCATTAACTTTCGTGGTGCCGCAGGCAGAAAACGGGTACGGAGGGACGTGTACCGCAGGGAGCGGCAGTGAGCATTCAGCTGATCGACCGCCGAATCGCCGGACCGCGGAACCGCCGAATTGAAGAGTTGCGGCGCGCGCGCCAGGGTTTCCATTCGGCAGTCCGGCAATTCCCCAATTCGGCAATTGGAAGGGGCTGCTACTTGCTGAACAAGTCTTTGACCGCCTGCTTCATCACATCACGCCCCACTTCGGCGATGGCGCGCGTCAGCGGGATGTCTTTGGGGCAGATCTCCACGCAGTTTTGCGCGTAGCCGCACTCGTGGATTCCGCCATCGCCCATCAGCGCGTGCAGACGCTCGTCTTTCTGGAACTTTCCGGTCGGATGCGTATTGAACAGGCGCACCTGTCCGATGGCCGCCGCGCCGACAAACCCGGTGTGCTCGTTGAACTGCGGACACACCTCCATGCAGCAGCAGCACGAGATGCAGCGCGAATACGGGTACGCCTCTTCCTGGTCTTTCGGCGAGATGCGCGGTCCGGGGCCCAGGTCGTACGTACCGTCCACCGGCACCCAGGCCTTGACGCGCTTCAGGTTCTCGAACAGTACGTTACGGTCCACGGCGAGGTCCCGCACGACGGGAAACTTGCTGAAGGGCTCGATGCGGATGGGCTGCTCGAACTTGTCCACCAGCGCGGAACACGCCATCTGCGCCTTGCCGTTGATGAGCATGGCGCATGATCCGCAGACCTCTTCCAGGCAATTTGAGTCGTAGGTAATCGGCGTGGTCGGCTTGCCGTCGCGCGTGACGGGATTCGCGGCAATGTCCATCATCGCCGAGATCACGTTCATCCCGGGACGATGTTCGAGCTCGAAGTCTTCCCAGCGGGCGGGAGCAGTGGGCGAATCCTGGCGTTTGATTTTGAGGAGAACAGTCTTGGCCATTGTCAGTATTTTCGCGCCCTCGGCTTTATCAACGACGTATCCACCGGTTCAAACTCGAATTTCGGCTCATCCGCATCCGGCGCGAAGCACGCCTTCGTCGTCTTCAACCAGTTTGCATCGTCGCGCTCGGGGAAGTCGGGCTTGTAGTGCGCGCCGCGTGATTCATTCCGCAGGGCCGCTCCCTGCGCGATCACGCGCGCCAGCTGCAGCATGTTGTAGAGCTGCCGGGCGAACACGACGCTGGTGTTCGCCCACTGCGACTTGTCGCTCAGGTTGATGTTGCGGAAGCGATGCAGCAGCTCAACCGCCTTCGCGTCGGTTTCCTGAAGGGCCTTGTTGTAGCGGATCACGGTGCAGTTGCGCGTCATGATCTCGCCCAGCTCGCGCCACAGGCGGAACGGATTTTCTTCGCCCGAGGAGCTCATCAGTCCGGCGTTGATCTGCTCCTGGCGCTTCTTCTCGGCGTCGGCCGCGCCGTTGGGCGCCGCGCCGGATTTCGCCGCGCCTTTCGCATACGCCAGCGCCGCGGGGCCGGCGACGAACCCGCCAAAGATGCACGACACCAGTGAGTTCGCTCCCAGCCGGTTGGCGCCGTGATATTGATACTCGCACTCGCCCGCCGCATAGATGCCGGGAATGTTGGTCGCCTGCTTTTCATCCACCCACAGGCCGCCCATCGTGTAGTGCATGCCGGGGAAGATCTTCATCGGCGTGGTGCGGGGGTCGTCGCCAACGAATTTTTCGTAGATCTCGAGAATGCCTTCCAGCTTGCGATCGAGCGTGGCGCGATCGATGTGAGTCAGGTCCAGATAGACCATCGGCTGGCCGTCAATGCCGAGCCCGCACTCGAACACGACCTTGTGGATGGCGCGCGTGGCCACATCGCGCGGAACGAGGTTGCCGTACTTGGGATACCAGTCTTCCAGGAAGTACCAGCGCTCGCCAGGCGGAATCGCCTTGGGATCGCGCTTGTCGCCGGGCTGCTTCGGCACCCAAACGCGTCCGCCCTCGCCGCGCGCCGACTCCGACATGAGCCGCAGCTTGTCTTCGCCGGGAATCGCCGTGGGATGCACCTGGATGAATTCGCCGTTGGCGTAGTAGCAGCCCTGCTGATACAGCGCCGACTGTGCCGAGCCGGTGCAGACGACTGAATTCGTGGATTTCCCGAAGATCGCGCCGATTCCGCCGGTGGCGACAATAAGGGCATCGCCGGGGAAGACCCGCACTTCCATGCTGCGCAGGTCCATTGCGCAGATGCCGCGGAAGACGCGATTGGCATCGAGCACCGCGCTCAGGAACTCCCAGTGCTCGTACTTTTTTACCTTGCCCTCGGATTCGAACCGCCGCACCTGTTCGTCGAGCGCGTACAGGAGCTGCTGCCCCGTAGTCGCGCCGGCAAATGCCGTGCGGTGATAAAGCGTGCCGCCGAAGCGGCGGAAGTCAAGAAGGCCTTCCGCCGTTCGATTGAACGTCACGCCCATGCGGTCGAGCAGGTCAATGATGCCGGGCGCAGCCTCGCACATGGCCTTCACCGGCGGCTGGTTGGCGAGGAAGTCGCCGCCGTAGATGGTGTCGTCGAAGTGCTGCCAGGTGGAGTCGCCCTCGCCCTTCAGGTTTTTCGCGGCGTTGATGCCGCCCTGCGCGCATACCGAGTGCGACCGCTTCACCGGCACGATGGAGAACAGGTCAACGTCGCCGCCGAGCTCGGCCGTCTTGATGACGGCCGCAAGTCCCGCCAGTCCGCCGCCAATGACGATGATCTTCGGGCTGGCCATGGCTATTTCTTCTCCGCGGGCTGGGTTTGAGGCTGGGTGATCGGTGCATTCGTTGGTGCCGGCCTGGTGCGCAACAGTATGTCGGCGCTCTCATCCATCGGCTGGCGAGGGGTTTTCCGGAAAGTGGTAATGGACATCAGGCCCACTCCGGAAACCACGAAGAACAACGCCAGGCAGACAACCAGGAAGCGCCGCCGCGCGCGCTCACCCACCGTGATACCCCACTTCGCGCAAAACAGCCACACACCGTAAGCGAAGTGCCAGCTCGCCGAGAGCAGGCCAACCACGTAAAACACGAACTGCCAGGGGATGAACAATTCGTTCTGCACTTTGCCGAAACTCGCGCCGGGATGCGCGTGCAGGTCAATGCCGTCGAACCGTAAATGCCACACGTGCCAGCCGATATAGGCGAAGGCGATCAACCCGGTCCAGCGCTGGAGCGTATACATCCAGTTGCCCTGCCAGGGGTACTCGGCAACGTTGGAGTCGCCGCGCCACCAGATGTAAATGCCGTATCCGCCGTGAAACGCCAGCGGCAGCCAGATGCCGAGCGCCTCCAGCGCCACCACCATGGGCAGCGACGCCAGGAACCTCACCTGGTTGGCGTAGGCCTCGGGCCCGTTGATGGCCGTGGCGTTGGATATGAGGATGTGCTCCAGCAGGAAGGCCCCAACCGGCACAATGCCGCTCAGGGAGTGCAATCGCCGCCAGCAAAACGAATGCCCCTGGCCTGCGCGCAGGGGCTCAACTCCGGCGCGAACTGCCGGAACCGTCGAACGTGCTGCTGCCAAGAGGCGCGCTCCTATGACTTTCGCCGAGTGACTGCCGAACCTTTCATTATGGTTTTCACGCGCGGGCAAGTCAAGGAAGGCTGTGCTTCGCTGAACATCAGGCGTATCGTTTCCTGCGGAGCAGGTTCGCTGAACGACGACGTGAAGCGCTGCTCTTTTTGCGGCAAGACGCAGAACGCGGCGCAAGCATTGATCTCGGCGCCTCCGAAACGCACCGGAACATGCATCTGCAACGAATGCGTTTCTGCGTCTCCGCGGTGAAGCACTTCGTCCCACGCTGCGTCCGCTTCCGAACACCGCGTTAACGTTTCTGGCAGCCGCACGTCCGACTGTCAGCCCTAGAACCCCAAATCCCGTTCCCCGAGGTACGCCATGAAGACGCGACTTCTCAGCATCATCTCCGTTGCAGCCCTGCTGGTCACCGGCGCGGCGGCGCAGAGCATTCTCGATCTTCCCCGTCAAAGCCAGCACGCCGAGGTCATGCAGCGCGTGGGCCTGACCAACATCAGCGTCTCGTACAGCCGCCCGCTGGTGAATGGACGCAAGGTCTGGGGCGGACTCGTCCCGTACGACGCGGTCTGGCGCGCCGGCGCCAACGAAAACACCGTGATTACGTTCTCCGATCCGGTCAGCATCGAAGGCCAGCCGCTGGCGAAGGGCAGCTACGGCCTGCACATGCTTCCCACGCAAAATGACTGGACGGTGATCTTCTCCAGGCAGGCCGGCGCCTGGGGCAGCTTCAGCTACAACAAAGACGAAGACGCGTTGCGCGTCACCGTAAAGCCGCAGCCCTCCGAGATGCAGGAGGCGCTCGCCTACACCGTTGATGCAGTGCCTAACTCCGCTGTGGTTACTCTGCGCTGGGAAAAACTCGCCGTGCCCTTCAAGGTTGCGGTGGACGTGGATCAGCTCGTCCCCGCCAGCCTGAAAGAGCAGCTTCGCGGCGGAGCGCAGTACGTGTGGGAGAGCTGGGCCGAGGCTTCGCAGTATCTGTACGACCACAAGCTTGACCTGAACACCGCGCTGAAATACGCCGACACTTCCATCGGCGTGGAAGAGCGCTTCGATAACATGCTGCTGAAGTCGCAGGTGCTCGACGCCCTCAACCGCCAGGCCGAAGCCAAGCCGGCGCTCGCGCGCGCCATGGAAATGGGGAACGCGGCGCAACTGCACACCTATGGCCGGCTTCTGCAGATCCGCGGCAAGCAGGACGAAGCCTTCGAGGTCTTTCGCGTGGTCATGAAGCGCTTTCCCAACAGCTGGGCGGCGCACAACGAAGCCGCGCGCTTCGCGGTCACCAAAGGCGATTACGACACCGCGGTGAAAGAAATGAAAGCCTCGGTGCCGCTGGCGCCCCAAGGCTTCCGTGTGCAACTGGAAGCGCTGGTGAAACGGCTGGAGCAGAAGCAGGACATCAACAAGTAGTGGTTTTCTTATTCAGTCCCGAACGAAGTGAGGGATCCATATACCTGGCACCGCACGCCGGGGGATAGGGATCCCTCGCTTCGCTTCGGGATTAAGAACTTTAGACCGTATAATTCCGACTCGCACATCTCCCAAGGAGGCCCGATCCATGGCGACGCCAGCAGTGCCTTTTCCGCAGCTGGTTAAGGACTGCGAAGCCGACGGGCTCACCGTCAAGAACGCCGAAAAAATCGGCGCCGAAATCGCGCGCGCTTTCGGCGTGCAGACACACGAAGTCGGCATCCTGCGGGTCGAGCGGCAGAACCTGGTGTTTGTTTATCCGGTCAAGCTGCACAACGTGGGCAGCATTCCGCTGAACACCACCAGCAGCGTGGCGGTGCGAACGGTCAACAGCAAGCGTGGCGAGATCATCAACAACTTCGCCCAGACCAAGCACACCACCATCTTCGAGTCCGTCGAGCTGGAGGGCAAAGGCACCAACGCTTTCGGCGACAAGCACGATCACAGCGTGCACATGATCCAGAAACTGATGTCCGCGCCGGTGCTGGGCGCCGCCGGCGTTGTGGGCGTCATCCAGGTCTCCCGCAAAGGCGCCAACGCACCCGCATCCGGGCCCGACTTCACCCCGGCCGACCTGACCAAGCTCTCCAGCATGGCCGCGGCGATCGCCAAGTGCTTCAAGTAGCCGTCAGCATTCAGCATTCAGCCCCTGAACGACCGGGCCGGGCAGCAGCTCGTTGCCGGGCGCGCGGAAGCTCAGGGGCTGAATGCCGACTGCTGACGGCCAAGAAAAAATGCCGCCGCCGGGCCTCGGCGGCGGCGTTCGGCTTACAGGGGGAGGGCACACTCAACTACGCGGCGCGGCGAATGGCGCCTCGCACGCGGTCGCGGGTTTCGCTGTCGAACTGGGCGATGTTGTGCTTTTCGCGGCCGTGCTGCTCGATCTTCGGCATGATCTCGGCTTCAGTGCGTCCGCGAACCTCCCACGGACAATCCTGGCCGGCGTCGGAGCAGCGGAAGCGAACGTCGCCGCCGCCCGTGTCCGCCGGATTGTTGCCTCCCTGAGTGGTGCTGCGATTGTCGGTCGCCATGATTTCTCCTCCGGAATTTTTGCTACCAACGCGATTATGTCGCACATCCAGAGCCGGTTGGGCGGGATTCGCAAGCTGCTGCGCGAAACCTGATTCTGGGCTGCGCCGATGTGCCGAGAATTGTGCCGCGCGTGCACGGTCTTGCCGCTCCACGCGCCACGGAAGGAAGCACAAGTCGAGAGCTTCCGTCGTATAATCGCAGAGTGCTGAAGTACTCCATCGTCGTCCCGTTTCACAACGAGGAAGAGAACGTCACCGAGCTCTACGACCGCCTGAAGGTGGTCATGGAGTCGGTCGGCGAGACGTTCGAACTGGTCTTCGTCGACGATGGCTCCAAGGACCGCACCTTCTACCTGCTGAAGGAAATCGCGGCCGTGGATAGCCGCGTGGTGGTGGTGAAGCTGGGCCGCAACTTCGGGCAGACGTCGGCGCTGGCCGCCGGCTTCGATCACGCGCGGGGCGACTACGTGATCGCCATGGATGGCGACCTGCAGCACGATCCCAACGACATACCGCGCTTCGTCGAGAAGATCAACGAAGGCTACGACATCGTGAGCGGATGGCGCCGCCGCCGCATCGATAACTTCTGGATGCGCCGCGTGCCCTCCGCCGTCGCCAACTGGCTCATGGCGCGCCTGAGCGGCGTTGCCATCCACGACTTCGGCACAACGTTCAAGGCGTATCGCCGCGAACTGCTCCACCAGGTCCCGCTCTACGGCGAGCTGCACCGCTTCATCCCGGCGCTGGCCTCGTGGCACGGCGCGGCCATCTGCGAGATTCCCATCCAGAACGTGAACCGCGAGCGGGGAACGTCGCATTACGGCATCGGGCGGACGCTGCGCGTCTTCTTCGACCTCATCACCATTCGCTTTCTGCTGCGCTACCTCTCGCGCCCGCTGCACTTCTTCGGCACAGCGGGGCTGGTGGGCGTCATGGGTGGGCTTGGACTGGCGATGTGGCTGGTGTTGTGGAAGCTGCTCTACCACGTCCACGTCATGGAGCAGCACGGGCCGCTGGTGATCTTCGCTTCGGTGCTGATTCTGGGCGGCGTCAACCTGTGCGCGCTGGGACTGCTCGGCGAGATGCAGGTGCGCCATTACCACGAGCCCTCGCGCCGCGCGCCCTACAGCGTGAGCCGCGTCCTGCGTTCGCAGGAGAACGAGCAGGCAATCTCGGAAAACTAGACCGCTCCCGGCCACTAGCGATTGGCCCTTGGCCAAGGCAATCCGTCAACGGGTCGTTGCGCCTTCCCGAAGGCCTTGGCGCGTCCTTCGTGCCCTTTGTGTGAGCCGGTTTCTCTGACAACGGACAACTGGCAACTGGCAACTCAGTTCGGCTCCAACGCCACTTGCGCGTCTTCGCACCCGAACCTGCGCACCGGGTGATACTCCTGCCGCAGTGCCTCGACAACCGCCGCACTCCAGCGTTCGCCAATGCTGGCCGGCGCCGGCGCGCGATCAATCGGCGCCGAGAGCATGACCAGTTCGAACTTGTGCTGTCGCACGGCATCCACGATCGGCCCATCGCTCCAGCCCGCGTTCGCCACCAGGAACTGATAGACGAACGGATTCGAGATGAACACCGGCTTGCCCGCCAGCACCACCGCGCCGACGTTCTCTGAGAGCACGTTCTGGCCGCGATGCCCGTGTACATATTCGTAGGCCTCGCCGCATCCGCCGGTCCTGCCTGCCGGATCCACGATTGGCCCCGCGCTCAGCACGAACAGGCACAGCAGCAGCGCGGCCACGCCGCTGGCCAGCAGCGCCGGCGCGGGACGCGTGATGCGGCGCCGCAACTCGGCGTATCCCAGTCCGGCGCACAGCGCGAGCGCCGCCAGAAATTCCAGGAAGTGATTGCCGTTCGATCCGGCCTTGCCCGCCGTGAGCGATGTGACCGCCGCCATGAGCAGCCATAGCTGCGCCGCGGTGACTTCGCGCCGCGCCCACTGCGACGCGATGCCGAACGCCGCCAGCGCCAGCAGCAGCCAGTGCGCCACGAGCAGGTCGGCCATCTTTCGCTGGTACATCGCAAACGAGAACGGATCGGCGTGTGTGCCGAACATGTGGAAGGCGAAGCGTCCGTGCGTCGCCAATTGCATGAGTCCGAAGCCGACGGCGCCGATCGCCATACCGATCCCGACGAAGCGCGCCGCGAGCCGCCACCGGCGTCGAACGATGAGCAACAGCAGGCACGCGGCCGGCGCGGCCACGAATGTGTACTTGGTGAAGATGGCCAGTGTGAACCAGGGCGCGGCCAGCAGTGGCCGGTCTTTTTCGCCGCCGCCGACGTGTTCGGCGAACACCGCCAGGCCGATCACGCTGAACGCCAGCCCGAGCAAGTCCACGCGGAGGACCGGCGACCAGTCCTCGACCAGCGGCACGCACATGAAGACGGCGCCGAAAGCGAACGCCGTCAGCCGCGAGCGCGATTGGCGATACACGAATCGCGCGATCACTCCCGCCACCGCGACCAGCGAAGCGAACACCATCATCCGCGGCAGCAGAAAGCGCAGTCCGCCCAATTTCACGGCGGCGGCTACCAGCACATACGGAACCGGTCCGTAAGGATTCAGCGCGTTGGGAAAGGCGTGCGGATCGGGATACGGCGTGACGCCGTGCGTGAGCCGCAGGGCCGCGTTCAGGATGTTTCCTTCCTCGTAATCGAGCTGATACGGCAGTCCGATGCGCTGAAACAGGTACGTCAGCTCGAACCACAGGGCGAGAGCCGCCGAGAGCGCCAGCAAGCCGTCGAAGATTCGCGCCAGCGGATTCTCGCGCGCATCCGCTGATTTTTTCTCCGTTGCGGCCGGCGGCATCACCGAGCAGTGTAACCGCTGGCCGGAGTTATAATGTTGCTCGATGAGTCGGACTACCGAGTTGTCTACAGAAACCCGCGCCACTCATCCGTTGCCGGTGGCGCGGCGTATGGCCAACCTGGGCACGGAAACAGCATTTGAAGTCCTGGCGCGCGCCCGCTCGCTTGAGGCCAAGGGGCGCGACATCGTCCACCTGGAAATCGGCGAGCCCGACTTCGATACCCCCGAGAACGTGGTTCGCGCCGGCGTCAATGCGCTGGAAGGCGGCTGGACGCACTACACGCCCTCGGCCGGCCTGCCCGAACTGCGCCAGGCGGTGGCCGACTACATCGGCCAAACGCGCGGCGTGCCGGTGAAGATGGAGGAAGTCGTCATCGTGCCGGGGGGCAAGCCGATGATTTTCTTTCCCTTCCTGGCGCTTGTTGAAGAAGGGGATGAAGTCATCTATCCCAATCCCGGTTTCCCGATCTACGAATCCATGGTGCAGTTCCTGGGCGCGCGGCCGGTGCCGGTCCACCTGCGCGAGGACCGCGATTTCCGGCTGGACATCAACGAGGTCGCCGACCAGATCACCGACCGCACCAAGCTCATCGTGCTCAACACGCCGCACAATCCCACCGGCGGCGTCCTCACGCGGCAGGACGTGGAAGACCTGGTGGCGGCCATCGGCGACCGCAACATCGCCGTGCTCAGCGACGAGATTTACAGCCGCCTGATCTACGAGGGCGAGCACTTCTCGCCCATCTCCGTGCCCGGCTTCAAAGAGCGCACCGTGCTGCTCGACGGTTTCTCCAAGACCTGGGCGATGACCGGCTGGCGGCTGGGCTGGGGCGTGATGCGTCCCGACTTCGCCTCGCTCGTCGCGCGCCTGATGACCAACTGCAACTCCTGCACCGCGGCCTTCACCCAGGTCGCGGGCATCGAGGCGCTGCGCGGTCCGCAGGACTCGGTGGAGAACATGCGCGCCGAGTTCCAGCGCCGCCGCGACCTGTTCGTGGAGCGCGTGAACCGCATCCCCGGCTTCTCGTGCCGCGTGCCCAAGGGCGCGTTCTACTGTTTCCCCAACATCAAGGCGACCGGCTGGACTTCAAAGAAAATTGCCGACGCGCTCCTGGAAGACGCGGGCGTCGCCGCGCTGGCCGGCACGGCGTTCGGCGCCTTCGGCGAAGGCTACCTGCGCTTCAGCGTGGCCAATTCGCTGGAGAACATCAACACAGCCCTCGACCGCGTGGAGCAGTGGGCGAAGAAGAACGTGCGCAGCTGACCACCATCCAATTGGGTCACCATGGTTGGTAGCTTTGCACGTTGTAGCGACGGGCGCCCCCGCCCGTCGGCACGCCAGCACGGCTTCCAGGGCGAGCAAGAACCCGTGCCGCGGACGCCCTCGTCTGCGCTCTGCCGCTCCGATGCTCCGAAATGACCAGAAAGGATGCCGTCATGCTGAGCGGAGCCTGAGCGTACGCGAAGGCGCAGTCGAAGCATCCCTACCCGCACTACCGCTCTCCAGGACGAGCGGACGGGTGGCGCATTCAAGCCCTCCTTCGGTTTGAGTGGGGGCAGTTCCTGTGCGACACGCAACCCGCCGCGGCATGGAAATGTTCCGCCAACTCGGCTACATTTCTCCGCATGTTCCTGCTCACCATCGCGCTCCTCGCAGGCTTCTCCTTTGCGCCGCAATCTTCGGCAACCCTGGCCCCCGGCTCAAAGGCCGCGGCCGACGAGGCCCAGCAGGCGTTTACCAAGGGCAACGACGCACTCAAGGCCAACCAGCCCGATAAAGCTCTCGAATCGTTCGATCGCGCTTTGTCGCTGGCGCCCGTCAATCCCGAATACCACCTCGGCAAGTGTCATGCGCTGGCAGCACTCGGGAAACACAACCAGGCCATTCCGGAGTGCAGCGAGGCGCTGCGCCTGCGTCCCGCCTACGCCGACGCTCTCCGCGATCGCGGACACTACTACCTCAACCTGGGCAACGTCGCCGCCGGCCTCGCCGATCTGCGCAAAGCCGAAAAGATCGCGCCCAACGACCGCGGCGTTTACTACCATCTCGGCGTGGGCAACTACATCAAGGGCGACTTCGCCGCCGCCGCGAACGCCTTCCAGAAGTGCCTCGACCTGGGCAAGCAGTCCGATGAAACCACCGAGTGCATCGCCTGGCTCTATCCCAGCCTGTTCCGCGCCGGGCGCAAGCAGGACGCCGCGGCCCTCCTCGCCAGATTCCAACCCGATCCCAAGCTCATCGGCCATCCGGTCTGGTACCAGGACCGCATTCTGCTGATGAAGGGCGACAAGAAAGAAGAAGAGCTGCTGCCCGAGATGAATTCCGAGGGCAATCTCTCCGTCACCAGCGTCGCCTACAGCATCGGCCTCTGGCACCTGCTGAACGGCCGCAATGACAAGGCGAAGGAATATTTCGAAAAGGCTGTCGCGACCAAATACACCCCGCCGTGGGGATATCGCTGCTCAGAGTCCGAGTTGAAGCGGATGAAGTAGACCTAGGTTCCCGCCGACTCGGAGGCGATTGGTCATGAACGCAACTGAGAACAAACGTCGCTCGTTCTGTTCGGTTTGGGCGGCGTGGCCGTCAGCCAACTTTTGCTACAAGGCATTGCCCACGCCCAGGCCGCGGCGGGTCACGGCAATGTGCTCGCGGCCGGCGAAGGTGAACACCTCATCCATTTTCGCGACGGTGGGAACATCTTCATCAAGGCCGGGCCCGCGTCGGGCTCGGAGAACCTGGCCTTTGGAACTCAGCTTCACGCGGATGGATGCAGATCCGAAGGGACCGGAAAGGTCACAAGGAAGCACTGACCAAGCCGGATGTGGAGGCGGGCACTATCCCCGTGCTTTGCGCTGCGCACGGCGCATCAATACCGCCAGGCCCATCGCAAGCATTCCCACACTGCCGGGTTCAGGGACCTTGGTGGGCGCGATCTTCACCACCATGTCGTTGTAGTCCTTGTCGCCCTGGCCACCCGGCAGGTCCTCGATGCCGAGGTAGAAGACCCCAGGGGTGCCTCCGCCGAAAACGGCAAAGTGCTGGAAGTTCTGATCGCCACTGGGGTTGAGGCTCGAGTTGGTGAAGTAGGTCTGGCCATTGCCGGAGATGATGAAGAAGACGTAGCTGCCGATGGCGGTGAACGTCGTGGTCGCGCCGCTGCCCTGGCTGCCGGTAAACAAAACGTGCATGCCGGTGGAATCCATGTACCCGAACTGATTCAGGTTCGCATAGCCGGCGATCTCAATCTGCATGGTGGCGACGTTGGACCCGCCAGTGCCATTGAAGGTGATATTCGGGTCGGCGGCGCCGTTGGAGAACCCCCAATACGACAGGTTGCCAGGAGGGTTTGACATGCCGCAGCTGCCGGCGCCAGTGAGGCAGTAGCCGATGTTTTTCTTCGCGCCATCGGAGCTGGTGCCGTCCCAGTACGGAATACCGTTCTGATTGAGGCTAGTGTTGGTCCAGGATTGCCAGCCCGCGCCCGCCGAGCCGGAAATCGTATCCGCCATCGTCGCGGTAGATGAAAGAGCCAGAAGCACCAAAATGAGACAGCGCTTGGACACGTAGAGCCTCCACGCTAATCCAAGGCATCTGGACTTCCAATCGCAGCAAACCTAAGTAGCTGAAAGTGAAAGGCCTGGGCGAGGGGGAGTAACTTCACCCTGTGCAATTGACTGCACAGTGTCGGAAAGAATGTCGCGAAACGCCGAAATGGGAAAAAGCCGTCGAGTGTGGCCTTGGGAGAAGTCGACGACGGCGAAGTATCCGCAGGCCCATCGGCGGCGTAATCTATTCGGTTCGTCTTCACCGGTCGGAGGGACTCAATGCCCGAGAAGCCGCGCTTCCGCGTCTTTGCCACCTGCCATATCGGCGACGCCGCCGAAAACCTGCTGCGCCAGAACGGCTACGACCTCGAGGTCTATCCCGGCCCGGACGCGCCGCCCAAATCGCTCATCGTGGAAAAGGCGCGCAGCGGCGTGGACGGGTTGATCACCACGCTGCGCGATGCGATCGACGCCGAGGTGTTCGAAGCGGGCAAGGGCACGCTCAAGGCGGTGGCGCAGATCGCCGTCGGCTTCGACAACATCAACCGCGCCGACGCCAACCGCTACAAGATTCCGTTCACGCACACGGCCGACGTGCTCACCGAAGCCACCGCCGAATTCGCTTTCTTCATGCTCGGCGTCCTAGCGCGCAAGATGTGGTCCAGCGAGCACCTGGTGCGCGAGAACCAATGGGGCTCGTGGCACCCGTTCCTGCCGTTTCTCGGCGATGAGGTTACGGGTAAGACGATCGCAGTGATCGGCACGGGGCGCATCGGCCTGGCGCTGATCAAAAAGTGCAGCGGGTTCGACATGAACATCCTGTGCTACGACCCCGCGTATCAGAACCACGACTATGTGAAGAAAACCCAGGAGGTCATGGACCTGCGCCACGCGCGCGGCATTCAGAGGGAGAAGACCTGGATCAGGTACGGCGGTTTCGAGGAGGCGCTGCGCGACGCCGACTTCGTGAGCGTGCACGTGCCGCTGCTGCGCGAAGGCGAGAGCCCCACGCCCACGTATCACCTGTTCAACGAAAAGACGCTGCGCATGATGAAGCCCACGGCGTATTTGGTGAACACGTCGCGCGGTCCGGTGGTGGACGAGAACGCGTTGGCAAAGGCGCTGAGAGAACGCTGGATCGCCGGCGCGGCGCTCGACGTCTTCGAGAGAGAGCCGCTACCCGCCAACTCACAGCTGCGCGATCCGGGCCTCGGGGACCGGCTGCGACTGTTCCACCACTTCGCCAGCGGCGCGACGATCACCCGCCTCTCCACTGATCCGGACAAGGGCATGGCGGGACGCACCGTACAGGGCCTGCGCGACATCCTGGAAGGGAACTACGGCGGAGACGTGAAGAAGATGCCGTACGTGGTGAACAAGGAAGCGTTCTGATCGCTGAAGCGCCGAACTCGTTTCCTTCGTCTCCTCGTGCACCCTTCGCTTCTTTGTGTGAAGGGCCTTCGACCTCTGGCCACTCAACCGGAACTGCGCCGTGGCCAAGTGCCAAGCGCCAACTGCCCAATCCAAACAGAATTGCCGAACCGGGGGTGCGCCCAATTCGGCAATTCGGCAGTTCCGCAGTTTGGCCGTTATTTGTGGCTCATGGTCGCCGGCTGGTTCTTCACCTCCAGCTTGTTCACCACCTGTCCAACGTTGGGCACGGTGGCGGCCAGCTTCTGCGCCTCTTCGCGCTGCTGCGGCGTGGCCACCTTGCCGTCCAGGGTCAGGACGCCGTTCCTGGCGCCGAAGTGGATGCCTGCATTCTCGAGATTGTTCGCCACCAGCGCGGCCTTGTAATTCTTTTCGATGGCGTCGTCTATGTTGGACGAGATGCTCTTGGCGTCGCCCTCAGCGCCTGCCGGGCGCACGCCGATCTCATTGGCCACGACCCAGCCGGGGGCCGCCGCCGTCGCGGCCTGCTCCGCCTGCGACTTCTGCGCCTCGTCAGGCACGTTGCCCTTCAGCGTGATCACCTTCTTGTCCCGATCCTCGGCGACGCTGATGTCCTGAACGCCGGCCTGCTGGATCGAATTCTCGACCGTTGCCTTCACCGACGGACCATTCCGTTTGCCGCAACCCAGGCCGATTCCCACGGCAAACATCAGGGCCAGGGCCAAGAGACCATCAGTCAGTTTTCCTTTCCGCATACTCCTCCTCCCGGTGGGGAACGCACCAGTTCTGTTACGATGCCGCGCCCGCGCCGTGGGAGGGCCAACCCCGGCCCTGCGAGGGCACTCTGAGGCAAAAGGACGCATCCTAAGGCAGGCATGAGGGTGGTTCGCCGTCTTCTACCAGGACTCGCGCTGCTGTTGCTTTTCTGCTGGCCGCTGCTGGCCGGCGCGGGAACAGCCGCCGTTTTTCGGGGCGAAGTTGTACGTTTCGCCGATGCGGGCCCGCACACTATCTTTGTCCTGGGGCGGAGGGGTTCGCTGCGCAAGGTACGCGTTGCCGGCGCCAGCGTCAGCTATGCGGCGAGCGTGCCCGCGGCCATCCGTGAGCGCGACGCCGTTTGCGGGCTGAAGCACGGTGCTGAAGTTCGCGTGGAAGCCGACGAGAATGGCCAGGGCCTGTGGCGGGCCCGCACCATCGAGATCCTGCGCGCCGCCGGCCAGAGTGCTCCGCCTCCGCCCAGCGGCGCCGACAATTCGCGCACGCCGGTGCTTGGCCGCCGCGACCGCTGAGCAGCTTCAGGCAGCCTTGTTCGCGTTTTCCGGACTGGGTTTGGAAATCTCCTTCACGGTGGCGGAAACCTTCTCCGGGTGCTCCTTCTGGGCGACATCTGCCAGCGACAGAATGCCGATCACTGATGCGCTGGCATCCACGATGGGAATACGGCGGACCTGGTGCTCGCGCATCAGGCGCTGGCAATTGTCCAGGTTCTCGCCCTCGCGGCAGCTCACCACTTCGCGCGTCATGGCGCGCTCGATAGTGGTCGATTTCGGATCGAGCCCGGCGGCCACGATGGTGCACGCCAGATCGCGATCGGTGACCATGCCGATGAGCTTTTTGGAACCGTGATCGGCGACCACCGGCGCCGAGCCGATGTTGTGCTCGCACAGTTGGCGCGCGACCTTCTGCGCCGAGTCGGTGGCAAGCACGCAAACCGGGTCTCCCGTCATTGCTTCGCGGACCTTCATCTATTCCTCCTCATGGTTGCTTACGTGAAATATCGCTTCACGCGACGCCGATCTGCCGCGGCGTCACGCGTCTTCCGTGCGCTCGTGTCTTGCCCAGCTCCAGCAGCGACTTCATGCGGGCCAGGTCTTCATCCATTTCGCTCTTTGGATCGCGCCCGAACAGCGCGGCGAGCGCGTGTCCGGCGACCCCCGCGGGGGGCACGTACTCCATGCGGATATGCGCGCGCGTAATGCCGTTCTGGTGTTCAAACAACACCTTGCCGCTGGTCTCGATCTCCGAACCCGGAAGGCTGCGCCAGGCGAGCAGGCGATTGGGCGCCGCTTCGGTGATCTCCGCCTCCCACTCCACGGGAATGCCGGCCGGCCCTTCGGCGACCCAGCGATAGCGGTTGTCGTGATGGCGCTTGACCTCGACGAGGTGCGCCATGAACTTCGGAAAATTTTCCGGGTTGGCCCAGAGCTGGAAGACCTGCTCCAGCGGAGCATGGATGGAGATGCACTTCTGCACGACCACGCCGGGCAGCTCGCCCCTGGCGAGGCGGCGCAGCGGAAAGTTTGTGATTGCGCGCGCCAGCAGGGCGGCGCCGGCGAGGCGCGCGGGAACAGCGGGGCGTCTGAGCGGGACGGCAAGCGCCAGCGCGCCGCCGGCGCCCACCAGCAGTCGCGTGCCGGGGGCCCACTTCTCCTGGAAGATGTCGAGCCGCTGTCCGCTGCGAGGACGGCCGCCGCCCTGTAGCGAAGCCACGTCGCCGGGCTGCTCGTGGACCTCCAGCGCGTTCTCGACTGACCTCACGCCGCGCACCGACCAGGCGCCGTTCAGCACGCAGTCCACTTCTTCGGCCAGGACCGGACCGCTCAGGGTGACGACGGCATGGCGCACTTCGGCCTTGATGGCGTGCGGGTGCGACGAGCAGCGCCCCAGGGTGGAGCGCACGCGCTGAAGCAGCTTCTCGTCGGGAACCGACCCGCGGCGCAGGGCGCGCACCGTTGCGGCGACCACACCCAGGGCGCGATTGCGCAGATCGCGAACGGCCTTGTCAACGGCGCAGGCGCTTACATGTTCGGCGCGAACAGCTTTGTCGCGCAGCAGCGCGCGGCGGCGGTTGCCGCGATCGGGATCAAGCAAGTACATGAGTCCGGCGCCGACCGCGGCGCCGCCGAGTAAAGTCAACACTCCATTGTTTCGTTCCATCGGCGCTGACCTCTGCCCAAGGGCGTGTATATGAGGAATCGTTCAGGGCGCGGTTCGTTGCCCGGATCGCCGAGGGAAAGCAGAGCGGCGGCGAACCGCCGCGAGGGAAGAGAGAGTCACAAAAACACACCGCGGCTGCCACCCACGAGAAATCGCTGCCTGCTGCGTCAACCGCGGGTTGGAAACTGCGCCAGCAACAAGCCAGCAGCCAGCAGCGCCGTCGTTCAGGCGGTGGGAGCAGTCTTCCGGTACTCGTCGAAGGCGGCGAGGAAGCGCTCCAGGTCTGGGCGCAACAGGTAGTAGGGCGTGGAAAGCCGCAGCTTCGACGGCTCGCCTCCGCGGATCCGGATCTTGTGCTTCTGCCACATCCAGCGCTCCAGCTCCATGCGCTTAATCGGCGGAACGTTCACGGTGGCGATGCCGCACCGCAAGGCCGGATCGGGCGAGGTCCACGACTCGGCGCCGCGCTTCACCATCTCGGCGTGCAGCCAGTCGGCCTGCTGGCGGTGGCGCGCTTCGATCTTGTCGAGTCCGATCTGGTTGCACAGATCGATGGCCGCGCGCAGCCCCCACAGCGACGGCACGTTCGACGATCCGATGCGCTGGAAGCGCTCGGCCTTGAGTTGCGGTTCGTTCCAGCCTTCGGTGGCGATGGTGTTCCACACGCGGTCCATCACTTCGGGACGCATGTAGAGGAAGCCGGAACCTTTGGGCGCCATGAGCCACTTGTGGGGGCTGGCGGTGTACATGTCGCAGCCGAGCTCGTGCAGGTTCAGCCGCATCATGCCGGGCGCGTGCGCGCCGTCGAAGGCCGAGAGGATGCCCTTGGAGCGCGCCAGTGCGGCAATTTCTTTCGCCGGAAGCACGACGCCCGTGGTCGTCGAGATGTGGCTCAGGAAGATGATCCGCGTGCGCGGCGTGATGCCGTCATTGACCAGGTTCAGCACGTCGGCCGCGCTCTTGACCGGCTTGGGCAGCGCGATTTTCTTGACCACGATGCCGTAGCGCCTGGCGCGCAGGTTCCACGGGTGCTCGCCGCCGGGATGTTCCTGGTCGCTGGTCAATACTTCATCGCCGGCTTTCATGTCGAGGCCGTTGGCAATGTAGCTGTTGGCCTCGGTGGCGTTGCGCAGCAGCGCGATCTCGTCGCGATCGGCGCCCACAAACTTTGCCAGCGGATCGCGGAACTCGTTCCACGCCGCGTAACCCCAGATCGGGTAGTCCTCGGGATTTTCGTCAGCCATCTGCTCGGTGGTGTTGTAGCCGTCGAAAATGGCCTTCAGCACCGGACGCGGCGAGGAGCCCACGGTGCCGTTGTTCAGATAAACCTCGTCCGGCGGGATCAGGAACTGCTGGCGAAGCTCGCGCCAGTAAGCCTCGGCGTCCCGCTGGTAGAGCGCCGCCGAGGGGAGCGGGAGCTGAGTCAGCGATGCCGCCAGGGGCTCGAATGACGACGGATGTTCCCAGGCATGCTGCGTCCATCCGTTCGTCGCGCAACCCAGCGCGGCGGCGGCGGCGCCGGCGCTCATCAGAAAGCTTCTGCGATCCAGTCCCATTGTGTTGCTCCTTGGCGATAGCCAACCAGACCGGCACATGCTACCCGCGGCGGGCGGGAGCAGGAAACTTTTTCTCGCTGGAAAGGTCTAAGCGAGGGACGCGGACGAGGGCGTCGGCGCCACGCAGGCTGTGTTCGCCCCGATGGGCCGGGGTGCGGGTAGGGACCCTTCGACTACGCGCCTCGCGCTCCGCTCAGGATGACAATTCCTGAAGGGCCGTGGCCGGGTGCTCGCGGGCGGGGGCGCCCGCCGCTACACCGTGGAGATTCGCGGTGCTTGCCGCAAGTTTGCGCGATGGCGGCGTTCTAAATCTCAGAAGGGAAGACGCTTGCGAGCGGAAAACGCCACCGCTGGTGTTCGCGTCCAACCAAATGAGGGCCGCTCGGCACGGCGCGGGACGGGCGTATAATCAGTTCCATCGCCGCACAGTTCGGGGTGCGCTCTCAACCCAGGAGCACTTTTTTATGAAGTTCCGCGCCGCCGTAATGACTTTCGTACTGGCGCTCTGGCTGCTGCCTGCCTCTGGCCTCGCGCAGGACAACCAGCAGTCCTCGCAGCAGGCGGGCAGCACACCCGCTGCCACGCAAAGCTCCTTGCAGGATTCGACGCAGCCGCCGAAGGACGACAAGGGTTCCGCCAAGGATGCAAAGAGCGCTTCGAATTCCAAGGACGCGAAGGATTCCAAAGATTCCAAAGATTTGCAGAACGCGTCTGGCGACGATGACCGCTACGCCAAGGACACTAAGGACTCCATCGAGGCGGGCAAGCGCGGCAGCGGCGGCAAGGACGACGTTGATGCCATCGGCAATCGCAAGATGGGCGGCCGCGGGTTCGGCAACTGGTATTCGCTGGAGAGCGAGATCCGCATGGGCAAGGAGTACGCCCAGCAAGTGGAAGCCAGCGTGAAACTGATCAGCGATCCGGTGGTGAACGAGTACGTGAACCGCGTGGGCCAGAACTTGGTGCGCAACTCCGACGCGCAGGTGCCGTTCACGATCAAGGTGGTGGATGACAATTCCATCAACGCCTTCGCGCTGCCCGGCGGGTTCTTCTACGTCAACTCCGGGCTGATCCTGGCGGCCGACGAGGAAGCGGAACTGGCCGGCGTGATGGCGCACGAGATCGCGCACGTTTGCGCGCGCCACGCCACCCGCCAGATGACGCGCGGGCAATTCGCCAATATCGCCACGATTCCGCTCATCTTCATGGGCGGCGGCATCGGGTACGCGGTGCGTTCGGCGGCCGGCATTGCGCTGCCCGCCACGTTCATGAAGTTCTCGCGCGGCTTCGAGGCGGAGGCCGACTACCTTGGCCTGGAGTACATGTACAAAGCGGGCTACGACCCGCAGGCCTTCATCTCGTTCTTCGAGAAGGTGGAGGCCCAGGAAAAGAAGAAGCCGGGCACGCTGGCCAAGGCGTTCGCCTCGCATCCGCAGACGCCCGACCGCATCGAGTCTTCGCAGAGGGAAATCGCCACCGTGCTTCCGCCGCGCGACCAGTACATCGTCAGCACTTCGGAATTCGACGACGTGAAGGCGCGTCTGGCCGCCATCGAGAACCGGCGCAAGATCGACGACGGCAAGGAGAACAAGCCGACGCTGCGCCGCAGCTCGCAGACCGAGGACAAGAAGTCGGGCGATAAGGACGATGACCGTCCAACCCTGAAGCGCCGCGACTAACCGCAAACGACGTGTTGTGGGGAAATGAGGACCGGCGGCCTCACGGCCGCCGGTTTTTTCCTGGTTTCAATGCCGCGAGCCGTCAGCATGAGGGCGCTGCTCAGCGCCACCGCGCCAGAATTCGTGGCCGAGGGACCTTGGGCGGCGCCGGTTGTGCCGGCATTCGCAGGAGGCCTGCGACTCGCCTCGTTCCGGCTTCGCCGGAACCATGGCTTCGCCCCCACGACTCGGTCAGGCGCGTCGCCACTCAAAATCTTTTATGGGCTGTGCGCGCGCGCGTCGCGCAAGCGCATGGCGTTCAGTTCGAGGCTGTCGTGGAATAGCTGCCGGATGAGCTGCTGCTGCACCAGGATGGTGCGGTTCTGTTCCACCACGAGCAAAGCCAGCAGCACGTACGCTACCGAGAAAATCAATACCATGGCGTGGCGGCGCAACCATGTCGTCTGCGGGAAGCAGGTCATCGCCAACAAAAGTGCGTTCACTCTGTAAGAGACGCGACGGGTGACTGGAGTTGGCCCGCGAGCCGGGAATTGCGGAGATCGCGCGCTGACCACGGCAGGCGCCGCGCACCGGCCCGATTACTCACCCACGTACGACCCCACGGCGCCGGCCAGGCGCCCAGCGCGCTCGCCGCCGCCGGAGACGATCTTCATCGCCTTCCAATCGTAGGGAAATTCGCGGCCGCAATCGAGGCACACGATGTACGTCCCGGTGGCGGACGCGGCGCCGTTGCGACGCTGTCCTGGCTTTACCGTGATCGGGAAGCCATAGTTTTTGTGCCAGCAACCAAAAAACATGTCGAGCAGATTCGCCATCATGGTATAGCCCCTGGGAGTGGGGTCCCGCCTCTTCCATCTACTTAGATTCAGAGAAGCCGAAAAAGGTTCGACCGGGAAGAAAGGCGCCATCGGGTGAGCGCCTTCGTGGCGCAGATTGGCGTGCCGGCGCAGGCGCAGGTCCGGCGCGGTGAATTCGCCGCCAAGAAAGAATGAAAAAGGGAGGGAACTTCAGGACTTATCGGGGATGGTCTTCTTCTTGCTCGACTGGCACCTGGCCACGATGGCGTTGTGCAAGCGGCCTCGCAGATCGTCGGGGAGGTCGTACATTCGATTATCACGGTAAATCTGGATGGTCATCTTGGTGGTGTTGCAGATCACGTAGCAGTCGTGGCACCAGGTCAGATGGTCTTCCAGCTCCGAGCGCAGGCCCTCGTCCATCGCGCCGTCAAGATAGTCGGACAGTTCCTTGAGGAATTCTTTGCAGTTCACCGCTTGCCGTCTCCGCCTTGCCGTGATTTGAAGTACTTGTTCAACCGCTCACGCAATTGCAGCCGGGCGCGCAGCAACCGTGATTTTACAGCCGGAACGCTCAATCCGAGCGCGTCGGCTGTTTCTTCCGTCGAAAGACCTTCCACGTCGCGCAGGACGAACACGGTGCGGAAGCTTGCCGGCAGTCCCTGGATCGTCTTGCCCAGGATCTCCTTCAGCTCCCCCTGGTCGTACAGCTGTTCGGGATTCGGACTCCAGTCCGCGATCTCGCGCGGAACCGAATCCTCTTCCGTCTGAATGTCTTCGTCGATCGAGACCATCTGACCGGTGCGGCGGCGGCGCAGGCGCATGAGCGCCTCGTTCACCGCGATCCTCACCAGCCAGGTATAAAACTTCGAGTTCCCCTGGAACTGCTCCAGGTTCTGAAAAGCCTTCAGGAACGCGTCCTGCACCACGTCTTCCGCGTCTTCGCGGTTCTGCGTAATGTGCTGCGCAATCCGGAAGACGTTGCGATCGTAGCGCCTGACCAGCTCCTCGAAGGCCTCCACGCTGCCGGCCTTCGCCGACTGCACCAGCGCCATTTCGTCGCTGGCGGTCTCGCTTACCTTGGATTGGATTGTGGCCATTTGCGCTCGATTCAAAAACTCGTCCGCTGGGAACTAGCTATTTTACTTGTCCCGGCAGGCAGCCGGGGGCCAATCCTTCGTTTATTTTTGACGCTGTTCTGCTCAGCATGGGTGCGGCTTCACACGCTGGCCCCGGCCCCGTGATCTGTCGGGCACGGGTTGACACAGCATGAATACGTAAGTTCGGTAACTGGAGTTCAAACCGGCGCGGACGGTGCTTGTTCCCGGAGGCAACGAACGGGGCAGCCGCGCGGCCCAAAATCGTTGTAGAGTAGGAGAACGGCACCTATAATCGCGCTCCGCGCCACAGTCATGTCTGAGTCGAAGCAGCTCCAGGAGATCATCGAATCCGCCGTTCAGCAGGCGCTGGAAGCGCGTTTGCCGGAGTTGCGCGCCGAGATTGCACGCCAGGTGGCTGCGGCACTGCCCGAACCGGAGGCTGCGCCCGCCCCCGCCGGTGGCGGAAACACCAGCGCGCAGCTCAATTCAGCCTCCAATTCCATACAATCGGCCACGTCGCAGGCCGACATTCTCTCCGCATTGCTGGAGGGCGCTGCCGTATTCGCGGGACGCGCGGCGCTGTTCGTGATGCGCGGCGGAGCGGCCAACGGCTGGCAGTCGCGCGGCTTTTCTGACAACAACGTAGTCAAGGCGCTGGCCGTGGACGGCAACAGCGGCCTGGCGGCACGCGCCATTCGCGACCGCATGCCGGCGTCGGCGGCTGCCGTTGAGTTCTCGTCTGACCTGGTCAGCCGCGCCGGCAATCCCGCCGGAGGCAATTGCGTGGTCCTGCCGCTGCTGGTGCGCGACAAAGTACCGGCCCTGCTCTATGCCGACGCCGGAACCGGCGGTGCGCTCGATTCCTCCGCACTGGAGATCCTGGTGCGCACGACCGGCCTGTGGCTGGAAGCGATCGCTTCGCGGCGTGCCGGGCCGGGTGCTCCGGCGCCGGAAAAAATCGCCGAACCCGCAATTGCTCCGGTCGAAAAGGCTGTCGAGCAGCCGGTTCCCACGCCGCCGCCGGTTCCCCAGCCGCCCGTCAAACCGGCTGAGCGCGTGGAGGAATCTTCAGCAAAGTTGACCGCCGCCGCCCCGCAGCTCGCGCCTGAGCCAGCGCCAGCACCTGCGCCGGCGGCGAAGCCCGCGGCCGCCGCCGCCATCGCGCCCGGCGACGAAGAGGTGCACAAGAAAGCGAAGCGCTTCGCCAAGCTTCTGGTGGACGAGATTCGCCTCTACAACCAGGCCAAGGTCGCCGAGGGCCGCCAGCGTCGCGATCTATACGACCGGCTGAAGGACGACATCGACAAAAGCCGCGCCACCTACGATAAGCGCTACGGCAGTACTCCCGCGGCTGCCGGCGACTACTTTAACCAGGAGCTCATTCGCATTCTGGCGGATAATGATGCTGCTCTGCTGGGCAGCAATTTTCCGCGGTCCTGAGCCGTGACCCTGCGTACCTGGTTTCTCCTGCTCCTGCTGACTGTGCCTGCCGGCGCGCCGCTCTATCCGCAGAGCACCGGGAAGGCCCCGTCAAAGCCGCAAGCCGCCGCCAAGAAGCCGGCCGCCAAGAAGCCTGCGTCAAAGAAGGTCTGGAAGAAGCGCAAGCCGTCGCGTGCGCAGATGAGCGCCGCGGCGCGTGTCGCGCTGGCGCGGCGGGCGCGCCGCATGAAGCGCGCCTTCGTCGCCTCCGCCGAACTGAAGCCAATGGCGCAGCAGCTGCTCGAGAACCGCACCGCCTCGGCCTACAGCGGCGTGGAATCGTGGGCGCGGAAGCACGCCGCCACCGAGGAAGGCGCGCTCGCCTGGCTGGTGGTCGGATACGCACACTTCCTCGACCACGACTTTGAATCGTCCATTGCCGCCCTCAAGCGCGCGCAGACGCACGCCGGTGAGCTGGGCGACTACGCGGCGTGGTTCCTTGGCAATTCGTACGCCGCCGGAGGGAAGCCGGAGCAGGCGATCGCCACGCTCGCCGAATTCGGCAAGAACTATCCCGATTCCATCTTCGCGCGCGACGCCGCCATCCTGACCGCCAACAGCCTGGTCGCGACCGGCAAGCCACGGGAGGCGCTGGCCGTGCTGGCGCCGTATCGCGTTCCGTTCCGCGCCGAGGTTGAGCTGGCGGTGGGGCGCGCTTATATCAAGTCGGGCGAGACAGCGAAAGGCGCCGAAGCGCTGCGCCGGCTTTACTACACGGCGCCGGCCTCGCCGCTGGCCGACGCCGCCGGCGCCGACCTGCAATCGCTGCCCGCGGACCTGCCGCCGCCGGCCTTCGCCGATCGGCAGAAGCGCGCCGACTTGCTGCTCGAAGCTCGCCGCTACGCCGACGCCGCCCGCGAATATCGCCAACTGCTTGCCGGGACCGAGCCGGGGAACCTGACGCGCCTTCAGCTCAATCTGGCGATCGCGCTGTACAAGGCCGGCAACCGTTCCGATGCACGGCAGCTGTTCGAGTCACTGCCCGATCAGCCCGCCGATGCGAGCGCGCGCCGCTACTTCTACCTGGGCGAGATCGCCCGCAGCGAGGGCGACGAAGACCGCATGCAGCGCATGATCGCGAAGCTGCGCGAGATGGCGCCCAACGATCCTGTCCTTGCCGACGCGCTGCTCTCGGCCGGAAACATGTACCTGCTCAAGAAGGACTACGAGTCGGCGGCGCGCGCCTATCGCGAAATCTACGAGCGCTTTCCCAACGGGCGCAGCTCGGCCTACGCGCACTGGAAAACAGCCTGGCTGACGTTTCGCAATGGCCGGACCGATGAGGCGCGCGCGCTGCTTGACGAGCACCTGCGCAACTATCCCGCGTCGGCCGAGGCGGCGCCCGCGCTCTACTGGCGCGGCCGCGTCGCCGAAGAGCAGGGCGACCTGCCGTTCGCGCGCGCCTGCTACAGCACGCTCTCCGATCGCTTCCGCATGTACTACTACGCCGATCTGGCGCGTGACCGGCTGAAGGAGATCAAGCTCGATCCGGTGGCGCAGCCGGTTGCATTCCAGGGGATCAGCGAGCGGCCCGCGCCGCGCGGTGACGTGGAGCCGCCCGCCGACAATGTTCGCGTGGCGCGCAGCCTGGTGCTGCGCAACGCCGCGCTGTTCGATTACGCCGTGAAGGAACTGCAGGCCGCCGCGGGCGAAGACGACAACACCGCCTGGGTGGCGCGCGAGATTGCGCGCGTCTATGAAGACGCCGGGCGCTACGACCGCGCGCTGCAGACGCTCAAGCGCGCCGTGCCCTCCTACTTCGCGGTGGAGATCGCCGCCCTCCCGCGCCCGTACTGGGAGGCGCTCTTTCCGCGCCCGTGGTGGACCGATTTCAAGCGCTACTCGACCGATAATCAGCTCGATCCGTTCCTGGTGGCGTCACTCGTGCGCCAGGAATCGGAATTCAACCCCGCCGCTATCTCGCACGCCAACGCTTTCGGGCTGATGCAGATTCTTCCGTCGGTAGGGAAGAAGCTGGCCAAAGAGGTAAAGCTGCGCAACTTCTCCACCGACCTTTTGCTGATGCCGCAGATCAATCTACAGCTCGGCACGCGCTACTTCCGCGGCCTGCTCGACAAGTACGACGGCAAGGTGGAATACGCGCTCGCTGCCTATAACGCCGGCACCGATCGCGTGGAGGACTGGAGCGCCAGCGGCAAATATCGCGACACCGCCGAGTTCGTGGAGAACATCCCGTTCACCGAGACGCGCGAATACGTGCAGGCCATCATGCGGAACGTGCACGTCTACCGCCGGTTATACGGCACGCCTTAAGTCAGCCAGCCGCGCGTCAACCGTTTTCTGCCGATGAAAGGGAGGCCTTCCGGCCTCGTTGGTGTGCGCCCCGTTGGCGTGCTCTCACGGGGAAGGAAAGCTTGAGGACCGGCCGCCCCGTTTCAGGGCCCGATAGGCAGCGGTGCCACCGCCGCCGATGAGTGCTCCGGCGACCAGACCATCGTTGCAGTCGCACAGCGCCCAGCCCAGGCCGCCAACCAGCGCTGTATTTCCAAGGATGAATCCAATGTCCTTTTGGGCGGTTGATGCGCGATGCTTCGACAGGTACCAGGCGTTGGCGCCGCCGCCGCCAATGAGCATGCCTTTGCCCGCCGCCGACCAGCCGCCAACGGCCGCGCCGATGCCGGCGCCGAGCGCCGTGCCGCCGAGCACCGCGACCAAGTAGCGGCTTCGCTTACGACTGATCCCTTTGAGGTCCTGGCTGCTGACGTCGCGTTGCGCGAAGGCCGGCGCGGCAAACAGCAGCGCCACCAGCAGGCACAACGACAGAATCAGAATCTTGCTCCACCGGCTCATGCGGTCCCCCTGACCGTGCTTGCATGCACCCCGCGGTCTATGCCACTGAGATGCCGCGGCATTTGGAAAATGATGCGCCAATTCGCGCAGCAGCCCGCAAAAGCCGCTCTGGATACGGCGTCCAGAGCGCCCGGGATCAATTCGCGATGAGGACTTTTTCGTGAAGAGAAAAAGGGGCCCCTGGCGGGGCCCCGTAAATCGCAGGTCCGGTTCGAGGCTAGCGGTTCATGGCCAGATTCCCCGCGCGCTGGTCGCCGTGGCCACGCGATCGATCGCCAGGATGTAGGCGCCGGTTCGCATGTCGACTTTGTAGTTGGTGGCCGTGCGATGCACGTTGTCGAAGGCGCGAGCCATCACTTTCTCCAGCCGGCGGTTCACATCGTCTTCTTCCCAGAACAACTCCTGCAGGTCCTGCACCCACTCGAAGTACGAGACGGTCACGCCGCCGGCATTGGCAAGAATGTCGGGCAGCACCATCGTCCCCTGCTTGTGCAGGACGGCATCGGCGCCGGGCGTGGTGGGGCCGTTGGCCGCCTCCGCCACGATGCGCGCGCGGATGCGGGAAGCGTTCTCCAGCGTGATCTGGTTCTCCAGGGCCGCCGGAATGAGCACGTCGCAGTCCTGTTCCAGCACCTGCCCGCTGCTGATCTGGCGCGCGCCCGGGAAGCCGAGCACCGTACCGGACTTGCGCTTGTGTTTGAGCAGCGCCTGCACGTCGAGCCCTTCGCGGTTCACGATACCGCCATGCGAATCGCTGACCGCGACGATCTTCACGCCATCAGCGGCCAGCAGTTCGGCAGCGATACTGCCGGCATTGCCGAAGCCCTGCACCGCGGCGGTCGCCTTGCCGACCTCGATGCCGAGCACCTTGCACGCCGCACGGATTACGAACAGGCAGCCGCGCGCTGTGGCCTCATTGCGGCCGAGCGAGCCGCCCAGGAACGTCGGCTTGCCGGTCACCACGCCGGGCGCGTTGTTGCCGTGGGTCATGCTGTAGGTGTCCATGATCCAGGCCATGACCTGCGAGTCGGTGTAGACATCAGGCGCGGGAATGTCGCGATCCGGGCCGATGATGGGCGAGATCTCGTAGGCGTAGCGCCGCGTGAGCCGCTCCAGTTCGCCCTTGGAGAGCTTGTGCGGATCGCAGATGATGCCGCCCTTGGCGCCGCCAAAGGGAATGTTCACGGTGGCGCACTTCCAGGTCATCCACGAGGCCAGCGCCTTCACTTCGTCGAAGCTGACGCTGGGGTGGTAGCGGATGCCGCCCTTGCACGGCCCGCGGGCATTGCTATGCTGCACGCGAAAGCCTTCAAAGACGCGAATGCTGCCGTTGTCCATCTTCACCGGCAGCGAAAGGGTGAGCGCGCGATGCGGGCGGCGCAGCACTTCGCGCAGACCGGCGTCGAGCTTGAGGTGGTCGGCGGCAGTATCGAACTGCCGCATCGCAATTCGGAAAGGGTTGAGGTCCTCTTCGACTTGCAGCGGACGCTGGATCGCAGCCATGCACATGCCTCCTGAGCTGAAACAGCGGAGCCCTCAGGCCTGCGGTTCCCGAGGTTCAACCTCGATGTTGACCACGCGCAACTCTTCGCCCGAAACGGCGCCGGTGTGCGGGTAGCGGCATTGCGGACAGGGGACGTCGCGCAGGTCGCCGAGGAAGTCAGCGCCGCAGCTGGCGCAGTGGCGCCGCACTGGCAGGAACTCGATCACCAGGCGGGCCCCGCTGGCCACCGTATTGCGCGCCGCTTGCTGAAAGTGGCGCATGATCCCCAGGGGATCCAGGTGGCGGCGTCCTCCAATTTCTACCCTGACGCTCAGCACGCGGTGGGCCGAGTTGCGATAGGCCGCCTGGTCCACGACCTCCAGGACGTGGGCAGCCATTTCACGTTCATCCATGCGGCACCTCCTGCAGCTGGTCCGGAGGTTGCACTGCCCCCGTTGGGAACGGGCGCGGCGGGGAACCGTTCCTGAAAGCATACACCCGCTGAAGGAAGGGCAAGGTGAATTTTGCGCCGGTGTGTCGTCCGGATTCTGCGGCGAGGCGGTACGTTCTCCCGCGCCGGCCGTCTATCATCCCGCCCTGATTCGCATCGGCCGGCTGGCAGCAAAAACCGGCGTGAGTGACGCCACGCCGCGCTTCAATGAACGCGATCGTCTGCTCAGCGGCGTCCGCCGCAGCGCTTCCGGACAACACCCCTACGGGCCCGAAGCGGAAACGCGCGTCCGCCTGGTGCGCGCGACGCTGCCGCTCGGCTTCTGATTGGCCGAGTTGCGCCACGATTTGGCCATGCGCGATTCCGGCGGAGCGCCGCGCGTGCCTTCATGCGCGCTAGCCGATGGCCTTTTCCGCGTCGGGCGTCTTGTCGAAAAGAATCTCGCTCACCAGCAGCAGCGCCCCGATCACGATGGCGCTGTCGGCGATATTGAAGGCCGGCCAGTGATAGCCGGAGATGTAGAAGTCGAGGAAATCAACCACGCGGCCGTCCATCACGCGGTCCCACAAGTTTCCCAGTGCGCCGCCCAGGATGAGCGCCAGTCCCACGCCCGTGGTGGTCATAGCGTGGCTGTTGCGCCACAAGAGCGTTGAGACAACAACCAGGGCGCCGAGCGAAAACATGATCAGGATGGCGACCTTCCACTCCGAGGGTGACTCGGAGAACAGCCCGAAGGCCGCGCCGCGGTTCTGTACGTGCGTCAGACGGAAGCCGGGGAGCACGGCAATGCTCTCATGCAGGGCAATGTTCCTGGCGACCACCAGCTTGGTCACGCGGTCCAGCAGAAGCACCAGCCCGGCGATCAGAAAGTGATACTTCCGCATTGCATGGGGTCCGTTCATTCCCGCCTCAGGCCCTCGCTTTGGTCCGCCCGCCGCACCCGATTAGATGCCGCCGTTTTCCAGCTCGTGCAGCACCGGCGCGCAGCGCTCGCACACCGTAGGATACTGCGGGTCTTCGCCGACGCGCTGTGAATAGTTCCAGCAGCGCTCGCACTTTCTGCCCGGCGCCTTGCTCACCTTGACGCGCAGCGGTGTGCTTCCATTCCCGCCCTCTCGCTCCACACTCACCCCGGAAAGCTTCAGCAGCTCACGCAGGTGGGGCCGGTAACGGTCCAATATCGTATAGACGGGCTCGGGGGCGGAAAGATGCACGAAGGCCTCGGTGCTGTCGCCGATCAGCTTCTCCTGTCGCGCCACTTCCAAGGGCTTCAACACCTGCTGGCGGACGGCCATCAGCGCGTCCCAGTCGGCCATGAGGGCCTTCGTATCCGCGCCGGCGGTGTCGCCCGCAGCGTCTTTCACGTCGGGGAAAAGCGCGAGGTGAGCGCTGGGCTCGCGGCCCGCCACCGGCGGAAGGAACTGCCAGATCTCGTCGGCGGTGAAGCTCATAATGGGCGCCATCAGGCGCACCAGCGCTTCGCCGATTCTCCAGATCGCCGTCTGCGCCGACCGCCGCTTCACTCCTCGCGGCGAGGCCGTGTAGAGGCGATCCTTGAGCACGTCGAAATAGAACGCGCTCAGGTCCACCACGCAGAAGTCGTTCACCCGGTGGTAGATTTTGTGGAACGCGAACTCCTCGTACCACTGCCGCACGCGCTCGGTCAGCTCGGCGGTGCGCAGCAGCATGTACTGGTCGAGCGGTTGCATCTCGGCGAACGGGACGGCGTCGCGCGCCGGATCGAAGCCGTTCAGGTTTCCCAGGATGTAACGGAACGTGTTGCGGATCTTGCGATAGTTTTCCGCCACGCGCTGCATCAGGTTTTCCGAGCCGATCACGTCTTCGCGGAAGTCAACCGACGCGACCCACAGCCGCACGATCTCGCCGCCCAGCCGGTTGGCGACGTCTACCGGATCAACGTCGTTGCCGCGCGACTTCGACATGGCGCGGCCTTGCTCATCGAGCGTCCAGCCGGGGGTGACCACTTGGCGATAGGGCGCCCGTCCGCGCGCGCCTACGGCGCAGAACAACGAGCTCATGAACCAGCCGCGGTATTGGTCGCCGCCTTCCAGGTACATGTCGCAAGGGAAGGGAAGCCCCGAAGGGCCGGCGGGCACGTGCTTGCCCTCGGGCGCGGTGAGCACCGCCGCCTGGCTCGAGCCCGACTCGAACCACACGTCAATGATGTCCATTTCCTTGCGGAACTTGCCGCCGCCGCACTTGGCGCACTTTGTTTCCCGTGGAACGATGCCGGCCGGATCGGTGGAATACCACGCGTCGGCGCCCCTGGTGCGGAACAGCTCGATGACGGCCTGGTTGGTGGCGTGGTCGTTGAGCACGCCGCCGCAGCCTTCGCAAAAAAAGACCGCGATGGGCACGCCCCAAACGCGCTGCCGCGAAATGCACCAGTCCGGCCGCGTGGCGATCATGTTGCCAATGCGCTCTTCGCCCCACGCCGGGTCGAACTTCACGCGCCGCGCTTCATCGAGCGCTTTTTGCCGCAGCGTTTCGCCGCCGGCGAGCCTGTTCTCCATGCCGATGAACCACTGCTCGGTGGCGCGGAAGATGACCGGGTTGTGGCACCGCCAGCAATGCGGATACGAGTGCGTGATCTTCTCTTCCGCAAGCAGCGCGCCGCGCGTTTTCAGCAGCTCGATGATGTTCGGGTTGGCATCGAACACGGTTTCGCCGTCGTATTCAGGCAGGCCGTGGCGCAGGCGTCCGGCTTCGTCGACGTTGCAGGTCTGGTCCAAACCGTAGCGCCCGCCGGTGTAGAAGTCATCGGCGCCGTGCGAAGGCGCGGTATGCACCGCGCCCGTGCCCTGGTCCATGGTGACGTACTCGGCCAGCACGCCCAGGATGCTGCGCTCCAGGAACGGATGCGCGAACGTCACCCGCTCCATGCGCTCGCCGGGGAAGCGCGCGATCTGCTTTGCGCCGGCGAGGCCTGTTTTCTCTGCCGTGACGCGCGCCAGCTTCGCCGCGACCATGTAGACCTCGCCGCCGGCTTCCAGCGCGACGTATTCTTCGTTGGGATGGAACGCCACCGCCAGCGACGCGGGCAGCGTCCACGGCGTGGTCGTCCAGATGATCGTCGAAGCTTTCTTGCCGGCGAGCGCTGAGTTGATCTGCGCCGGATCGCTCGTCAGCCGGTACTTCACCCACACGCTTGGGCTGGTGTGGTCTTCGTACTCCACTTCAGCCTCAGCCAGCGCCGTCTTGTCGACAATGCACCAGTACACCGGCCGCAGCCCGCGATAGATCAGGCCATTTTCGAAAAAGGAGAACAGCGTCTCCATGATGGCCGCTTCGTAGCGCGGCGACATGGTCAGGTATGGATCGTCCCACTGCCCGAAGACGCCCAGGCGGACGAACTGATCACGCTGCAGCTTGACGAACTTCTCCGCGTACTCGCGGCACGCCTTGCGGACCTGGAGCGGCTGCATCTCCAGTTTCTTGCGCCCGAGCGCCTCGTCCACTTTGATTTCGATGGGCAGGCCGTGACAGTCCCATCCGGGGATGTAGGGCGAGTCGAAGCCGAACATGGTCTTCGACTTCACGACAAAGTCCTTCAGGCACTTGTTGAGCGCGTGACCCAGGTGCAGCGGGCCATTGGCATAGGGGGGGCCGTCATGCAGGACGTACAGCGGCCGCCCACCCCGCGCCTCGCGGATGCGCTCGTAGAGGCCGAGCGCGGCCCACTTCGCCAGCAGCTTGGGCTCGTTCTGCGGCAGGTTCGCCTTCATGCCGAAGGCGGTCCTGGGCAGGCTGATGGTTGATTTCAGGTCAAGCGGCAATCGGCGCGGTCCCTCGAGTTTCACGCGAGCGGCAACTCGCCTCGCGGAACAGTGAAATGGAGCGAAATTTCATTACATTATAGGGAGCGCAGAAAATTGCGTCCAACCGCGGCGGCAGCGTGGCCATGCGCGCGCGGGGCCGGCGTGCCGGCTGCCCGCCACCGCCTTGAGCGGTCGTGGACCTTGACGGTCATCCACAAGAACGCGCCCGCTGCGATGCCGTACGCGGCAAAGCCCGTCCAGAACGCGGCCCCGATTCCGCCCGTGAGCGACACGATGACGGCCAGGACAGTGGCGCACACCGAAGTTGCTCCGTTAATACCCCATAGCCACGGCGTGAGCCTGGCCGAGCCCCGTTCCGCAGCCTTCATCCCTCACACCCGAATCGCACTTGCGTTCCCGTCTGTATGGCTGGGTCGCGGCAGCAACAGCGCAGATTTCGCCCCGGGCGTCACGCTGGTACATGCACTGCCGAGCAAACTCCGCGTAATCGCTCTGTTTCGTCTTGCGTCCCTAATGGGAACCGAAGCATCCAACCTGGGCATGGAGGGACTCACCCGGCGCAGCGCTGAAAAAACCGGACTCTAGAAAGCGCAATTTTTACGTGCCGGCGCGTTCCTTACTGAGAAGCAACTTGGCCACTGACGTGCTCATCTTCCGAGGGGTAGTGAGCAGTCCCGACGGTTCACCGTCAATTGGCCGAACCCTGGAAAAGCGAATATGGCGCATCAGGTCCTGATCCCCCGCTCGGAGCTTCAACCTACGCTGAACCTGCGTCCCATCTCGGACCAGCTGGATCGGCCCTGGTGGAGCACGGTAGGCGAAAACGTTCGCGACGCGCTTTTTCCGCGCAAGCTGCCACCGTTGCGCCTTACCTCGCGCCCGGTGAAGGTGCGCGACATCTGGGGCGATTACAACTACAAAAAGAAAGCCGGCGTCGGGACGAGCGTTCTCCACGCCGGCATGATCGGCTTCCTGGTGTGGCTGTCAGTGGCCGCGCCGCGCATCATGGACAAACCAAAACCGACAGAGACGATTACCTGGGTGCCGAGCGATAACGCCGTGTTTGTCCCCACCAAGCCCGATCCGCGGCCCATGGGCGGCGGCGGTGGTGGCGGCGATCGCGACAAGCTCCAGGCCCCCAAAGGCAAGCTGCCCAAGGCTGCCATGGAGCAGATCACGCCGCCGGCGATAGTCATCCGCAACGAACACCCCAAGCTCGCGGTTGAGCCAACCGTGGTCCTGCCGCCGAACGTGAAGATCGCATCGGCGATGCCGAACCTGGGCGATCCGCTTTCGAAGATGCCCTCGGGCCCGCCGTCGAACGGCGTCGGATCCGGCGGCGGCATCGGATCGGGCTCCGGTGGCGGCGTAGGCTCGGGTGAAGGTCCGGGCGTCGGTCCGGGACGCGGCGGCGGGTTTGGCGGCGGCGTGTTCCGCGTAGGCGGGAACGTGAGCGCGCCACGCGGACTCTACACGCCCGATCCGGAATATTCGGAAGAGGCGCGCAAGGCCAAGTATCAGGGCACCTGCATGCTGTGGCTCATCGTCGGTCCTGACGGCCGCCCGCGCGACATCAAGGTTGCCCGCAGCCTGGGCATGGGCCTCGACGAGAAGGCCGTGGAAGCGGTGAGGACCTGGAAGTTTGCGCCCGCTATGAAAGACGGCACCCCGGTGGCGGTCCAGATCAACGTGGAAGTGAACTTCAGGCTGTACTGACGAAAGTTAAAGTAACGGTTTAAGTAGGAACGGCGGGCAATGGCCCGCCGTTTTTCAGTCAGTTCTCAGCTCTCCGTTTTCGGGCGCCGCGCGGGTCGGTTTGAGGACCGGGAACCGAGAGCTGAGAACTTGTCTTCAGTCCGCCGCCGCGCCGGACTTGCCGCAGCACTCGCCCGGAGGAATCGGGCTGCCGTGCGGGCAGGTCTTGGGATGTCCCAGGAACGAGCAGATGCGCGTCGTCGCCTCGGCCGACAGGATGTGCTCGAACTTGCACGCCTGCTGCTCGATCTCGGCCTCGCTCTCGATGTGCAGCGTCTCGGTAAACAGGCGCTCGGCGAGCCGGTGACGGCGGATCACGTCGGCTGCCCGCTGACGCCCGCGCGCGGTGAACTGCATGAACTCGCGGTCGTGGAGCTGCGTGGTGTCCTCGCCGTGCGTGGGCAGGGTGTCGTGGCAGCGATTGAGCAC
This sequence comes from Terriglobales bacterium, assembly GCA_035651995.1. Classification (NCBI taxonomy): domain Bacteria; kingdom Pseudomonadati; phylum Acidobacteriota; class Terriglobia; order Terriglobales; species Terriglobales bacterium. Next base: position 102,700 of record DASRER010000008.1, read on the forward strand.
CAGCTTGTGAGTGTGCTCGTCGAGCTTGTCGTGCGGCAGCAAGTCGACCAGGCCCAGGACCTTCATCTTTTCGATGGCGATCTCCAGCGGCAGCGCGCCTTCCACGTGCATGCGTCCCGGCTCGGCCGGTTCGCCGTTCTCCGACAGGATCCACATCTCTTCCAGGACTTCGTCGAAGAGCTGCTCTTCTTCGATGCTGAAGATTTCCTGCGACGCAATCTTGCCGTGGTGCAGGTCAATGCGCCGGTCGGCCAGCCGGGCGACCACCGGGTCGTGCGTGACCATCACGATGGTGCGCCCCTGCTGATGCAGTTCGCGCAGCAGGCGGAGCACGATGTCTTCGTTGGCGCCGTCGAGGTTGCCGGTGGGTTCGTCGGCGAGGATGATCTTGGGATCGTTGATCAGCGCGCGCGCAATGCACACGCGCTGCTGCTCGCCGCCGGAGAGCTGGCTCGGCACATGCCGCGCCCGATCGCGCAGCCCGACGCGCTCCAGCGCGCCCATCGCCTCTTGCTCGTCGGCCATGCTGTGGAAGTACTGCGCGAGCATCACGTTTTCCAGCGCGGTGAGGTAGGGAATCAGGTGAAAGTGCTGGAAGATGAACCCGACCTTTTCTGCGCGCACGCGGTCCAGTTCGGTGGCGCTCAGCGCACCCACGTCCACACCGTCAAGCAGGACTTCGCCGCTGGTCGGCCGGTCGAGGCAGCCGATCAGGTTCACCAGCGTGCTCTTGCCCGAGCCGGAAGGGCCCATCACGGCAAGCCACTCGCCTGGCTCGACATGCAACGACACGCCGTCGAGCGCGCGCAGCTCGCCCGCCTCGGTCGGATACGCCTTCGTGACTTTGCGAAGCTCGATCACAGCAGTTGGCAGTTGTCAGTTGCCGGTTGCCAGCCGGGGCACCTAGCGGTTGGCACTTGGCCCCTGACATGAGGAGCCAGACGGCCAAAATGCCAAGTGCTAAGCGCTAGGCGCCGTCCTGCCGGCAAACCCGCGCCGGACTACTCTCCCCTTAAGATAACAGCCGGCTGTATGCGCCGCAGCGCCGCCAACGGCGCCAGCGCCGCGATCAGCGCGACCAATACGCCGCCCGCCAGCACCGGCGGGAACACGCTCAATCGCGGCGAAACAGCCGCCTCAAAGTTCACGCGCCCGATCCACAGGGCTGCGCCTAGGCCGACTGCGTAACCCACCACGGCGCCCAGCGCGCCGATCAGGCCGGCTTCGGCGGCAAAGAAACCGCGCAACAAGCGCTCGCTGGCGCCCAGCGCCTTCATCACCGCGAAGTCGCGCCGGCGGTCGAGGACCCAGCTCATCAGCGTGGCCAGGACGCACAGCGTCGCCGTCACGATGACGAGGATTGTCGCTGCCAGCAGCGCCGCGCGCGTCTTGCCCAGCACGCGGGCCTCGCCTTCCTGAATCTGACGGATGGGGCGGACGTCGGCCTCGGGCAGCGCCTTCTGGATGCGCTGCATAGCGGACTCGATTTCCGTGCGGGTCCCGGACACGGCGACTTCGATCGTGCTCGCGCGCACCCCCGTCCATTCTTCCAGGACGTTCAAATTCACAAAAATCCGGTTGTCCTCCGGCCCACCGGTCTCCACGACCTGCGCCGGGGCGATCTGCCGCGTTTGTCCGCTCGCCTCGAGCGCGAAAGGCGCCCCGAGTCTCAGATTCAGCGCCTTCATTACACGCTCACCCACCAACGCGCTTACTCCAGGGCCGCCGACACCAGGCGTGAGGGACCACCAGCGATTCATTTCGCGTGCCTGCGGAAGATTTGTGCCGGCGACGACCACGGATGTGGTTCCTGCCTTGGCTACAACGTACGCAAACGGCACCGCCAGCGCTCCCGGCGCGGCCTTTTCGACTCGCGCGAGCGCATCATCCGGAAGGGAATTGCCCTCGCGCGCTACGACCACAACGTTGGCACCAAACTTCCGGAACTCCCGCCGCAGCTTCGCCTCCGAATCGGCGTACAGGTTCAGCAGCGTCGTAGCGACCGCAGCCGCCACCGCCACGGCCACCAACGCCGTCAGTGCGCGTCCGCGGCGCACCAGCGCGGCGCGCCAGATCAGCCGCAGAAACATGCGCCCGCGCCCGCCGCGCCGCGCGCTCATGCGTCACCTCGCAGCACCGGCGCCGCCTCCAGCCGCACCGCGCGCCGGATCGACGCCGCGCTGCCCGCAAACGTCACGATCGCGGCAACCGCCAGGATGATTGGCGCCAGCACCGGCTGCACCGCGATCGCCGAGGCGAACACCGTCCTGCCGATCTGCTGCGCCAGCAGCGCGCCCAGCGAGAATCCCAGCGCGCCGCCGATCAAGGCGAGAATGGCAGCCTCGGCGAGGAACAGCGCCGCGACCGACGCGCGCCCCGCGCCGAGCGCCTTCATCAATCCGATTTCCTCGCGGCGCTCGAAAATCGTGTTGGCCATGGCCGCCGAAACCGCCAGCGCCGACGCGATCAGCGCCGCCACCGCCAGCAGGAGCATGAGGCCCGAGATCCTGCTCAGCACCGTGCCTTCGTTCTGCGCCACCTGCCGGATCTGCTCCGACTTGGCGCCGGGAATGGCCTCTTCGAGCTGTAAGGCAATCGAATTCGCATACGGCGAGCAGTACCAGCGATCGCGGTCGGCCGGGCTCATGCTGCGCGGATCGCGCCGCGCGAACGCGTCTTCCGGCTTGGTCATGGCGCTCACCATCACGCGCCGCACCGCGCCGGGACGCGCCGCAATCTTCTGCGCCAGCCCGAGCGGCCCGACGATCTGCTGATTCGTCGCCTCGTCGGCCAGCAGCAGGCCCACGACCTTGACTTCCTCGCCATTCACGCGCAGCGTCGCGCCCGGCTCGAAGTTCAGCCGCTGCGCCAGCGTGTGTCCGATCAGGACTTCGTTCGAATCGTCGCGCGGCCAGTTTCCCGCCACGTGCCACCACGGATTGACCGCCTCCACGCCGGTAGTGAACTCCTGCTTGCCGAAGCGGAGCTGTTTTTTGAAATACGTTCCCAGAAGCTGCGCCCCGCCCAGCGGCTTGCCCTCGGCCGACTCGATCTTCACGACCACCGGCAGCATGGGCGCGTAGCCCACGATGTTGTTCCGCCAGAAGATGCCCTTGATCTTGGTGAGCTCAGCTTCGCTCAGATACGCGCCTGCGTTGGCGGGCTTCAGGTTGACGCCGCCGACTTCCACCTCGAGCGTGTCGTCGGCGGGATAGACGACCAGGTTCGCGCCGTAGGTCCGCAGCTCACGGTTGATCTTGTCGCCGATATCGGTCGCGACCGCAATCATGGCCGTGGCCACGGCAACGCCGAGCGCCACCGCCGCGGCGGCCAGCAGCTTGCGCCGCCGCTGGCGCAGAAACGACTGATAGAGGAGGCGCGCGAACATGTCAGTGTGGTTGGAAAGTAGCGACGGCCGCGGCCACGTCGGCCTGCGCGACCACCACCGTGTCGCCATTCACGGTCGCCTTCAACGGAATGGGATTGCATCCGCCCGGCTGCCCGACCGACTGCGGATTGATGGGCGCGGCGCAGTTCTTGCACACCAGGCCGGTCGTGGTCCGCATGAAGCCGACCGGGCCGCAGATTTCGCACGCGTCGAAGATGCTGGCGACCTTGCCGTCGGGCCTGCGATAGAGCAGGAAGCGCACCTCGGCGCCGTTCACGTTCGCCTGGTAACGATGCAGGTCGCCGTCAACCAGGTCGCCGACCGGGATCGTCGCCTGGCCGTCCACGAAAGCGATCTCGGTGGCCGCCGGCAGGGAACTGGTGCTCTTGGCGTAGATGAACTCGGCCGTCACCAGCACAATGAACAGGAATGAGCTGGCATAGACGCCGGCCATCCACAGCCGCTCGCGCCGCGCGCTCCACAGCTGCTTGCGCCTCTCCGCTGGCGATACCGGCTCGGCCGTCGGCGCGCGCCGCCGCGTCTCGAACAGGACCATCATTGCCGCCAGCGCCAGGATGGTGACAAAGAAGAACAGGTCGTTGCGCACGATCGGGCCGATGAGCGCCATCTCCTGCCGGCTCGACGGCAGCACGCCGTTTTCCGAAAGCTCGTGCAGCCCCGAGATCAGCAGCTGCCCGGCAACGAAGAAGAGGATCACCGTGGTCACGCGGAAAAATTTCTGCAGGTTGATCCGCACGCTGCCCTTCACGAACATCACGCCGAACAGCACAGCCAGCGCCACGCCGGCCATCGTGCCCAGGAAGCTGAGCAGTTCGGCGGTGTTGAACGACACGGCCGAGAGGATCAGCACCGTCTCGATGCCCTCGCGCACCATCATCAGGAAGACGAAGGCGAACAGGCCCAGCGCGGAGCCCCGGCCGGCCAGCGCGCCAATCTTCTTCTCAATGTCGCCCTTCAAGTGGCGCGCCGTCTTCATCATGAAGATGATCATGGTGACGACGAAGAGCGCCGCGGCCAGCATGATCCAGCCTTCCACGATGTCCTGGTTCAGGTCCAGGCGCGAAACGGCGACGGCTGCCGCCACGCTGGCGACGAAGGCCGCGCCGAGCGCCCAATACACCGGTTTGCGGAGTTCGGGCCGGCCGATCTTGGCCAGGTAGGCGAGCGTGATGCCCACAATCAGGGCCGCTTCCACGCCCTCACGCAAGGTAATGATGAATGCCTGTAGCATCTCTTGGCCTGTGCGGACGCGGGCGAACCGGCTCCAGGCCGCCCGCGTTCGCGATTACGGACGGCAGATGATGAAATTGAAAATGAATTTCATTTTCAACTAGACATGATACGCGCCGCTTGGCCGCAGCGTCAACGCGCGGCGTCACGCCGCGCCGTGACCCGCCACTTGGTGACCGCGCCCGTTCCGCCACGTCTATCCGGCGTCCAACTGCGAGGTCTCACCGTGCGACGTGCCCGCGTATTGCTCCTGCTTCTCGCTGGCTGTGCTGCCAGCGCCGACGCTCAAACCAACGCCATCGATCCAGACCTTGCCGCGGGCTACATCCGCGACCTGCAGGCCACGTCTGACGCCGACGCCGGCAGACTCTGGGGCGTGCCGCTGTGCGGGCCGTTCTTCTTTGTTGACCCGGAGACGCATGCCGTCGTCGCCAACCAGGCTGACGCGGAAGGGAAGCTGAAGCCGCAGGGCAGCGTCTTCACCGGCACGCTGCCGCCGGAAGTCAGCCCGGCCAACACCGCCATCAACTGGGCGGGCGTCCATTGGACGATGGTGATGTGGCCAGTGAGCCAGTTCCGGCAGCCGCGCCGCCGGTTGCTGGCGCACGAATGCTTCCATCGAATACAGGATTCGATCGGCCTCCCCGGCCGGGACGCCATCAACAGCCATCTCGACTCGATGGCGGGACGGACCTGGCTGCAACTCGAGTGGCGTGCGCTGGAGCGCGCGCTGCGCCAGCGCGGCAAGGACCGCCGCGTGGCAGCCGCCGACGCGCTGCTGTTTCGCGCCTATCGCCGCTCGCTGTTTCCCGACGCAGCCGAGCGCGAGAACGCGCTGGAGATGAACGAAGGGCTGGCCGAATACACCGGCGTGAAGATCAGCGCCTCGACGCCCGAGGAATTTGCGGTGCTTGCCGACTTCGCGGTCCGGCAGGGCACAGCGAACGCCACTTTCGTTCGCTCCTTCGCGTACGCGTCCGGACCGGCATACGGTGCGCTGCTCGACCTGAGCGGCAAGCCGTGGCGCCCCCGCGCCAAAGAGGTGAAGGACCTCGGCCAGCTTCTCGCCGCGGCGTATTCCATTCGCGTGCCATCGCCCGTCACGAAGATGCAAGCGGAAGCCCGCGCCGCCGAGTACAACGCCGACGAAGTGTTTGCCGCTGAGCAGCGCCGCGACCGTGTGCGCCAGCAGCGTGTGGCCGACGCGCGCAAGAAGCTGATCGATGGGCCCGTGCTCGTGCTGCCGGTTGGCAACAGCTTCAACTACTCCTACGATCCCAACACCGTGGTCGCCATCGATAGCAACAATACGGTGTATCCACGCTGCCGCCTCACCGATGAGTGGGGCATCCTCGACGTTTCCGGCAGCGCGCTCCTCATCCGCGACGCCGCCGGCAAGGTGCAGCGCGCCCACGTTCCCGCACCCGCCTCCGCCGCCGACAGCAAGGGCGACGGTTGGACGCTCACGTTGAATCCTGGCTGGCGCCTGGTCGCGGGCGAGCGCGCGGGAGACTTGACGATTTCGAAGCAGTAGGTAAGCGCCTTCCAGTACTGCACAACTGTTCCGATTGACTTCGCGGCCTCGGTGAACGAGAGTACCGCGGATGGCGCGCGATGGGTTGCACAACTTCCGGCTCCCGAAGACTCGTGTGGAGTTTCTCGCTGATGGCGTCTTCGCCATTGTCATGACGCTGCTCGTGCTCGAACTGAAAGTTCCCGAGCTGTCGCGCTCCGTCACCGCGTCGGAATTGCTGCACGAGCTGAAGCACCTCGGCCCGGTTTTCCTGGCTTTCTGCATCACGTTTATCCTCGCCGGAACGTACTGGTTCTTTCACAACCTGAGCATGGAGTTTGTGACCCACGCCAACCAGAAGCTGGCATTCATCAACGTCGGATTCTTGTTCTTCATCTCGCTGTTCCCGTTCAGCGCGGCGCTGCTCGGCCACTTCATCAGGAACCCGGTCGCGCAGGTTGCGTACTTCGGCAATCAGGCTGGGGCTGCCTTATTTCTGGTGCTGAATTGGCGTTATGCGAGGCGGGCGTCGCTGCTGGGGAAGGTGGATCCGGTCATCGCTGCCAAACTCAACTGGCGCTTGGGCGCATTGGCCATCGCGACGCTCGCCGCCGCCGTGGTGGCATTCTTCGACCAACGGTTCAGCTTCTGGCTCGTGCCTTTGTCGGTCATGGGCAGTCGCGTGGTGGCGCGGTTTCGCGAAAAAAATGCTAAACCTGGCTCGCATCATGAGACGGAGACCACCGCCGCGGCGCACAGCGGCGAATAGCGGATTCCGCTGTTGCCGCGCGTGATGCCGCTCCGTCTGTGACCGAAATCACTGCCGCCGCCTCGCGCCCCTGCCGTATAATCGACTGTTATCCGTAACAACCAGCAAGCCAACCGTCTTATTTCCTCAGCACTGAAAGGGAAGCAGTCGCATGGCAACTGTTGATATCGCCCCGCAGGCTGGCCAGAAACGCCCCGGGGGCAAACCGGTCATCAACGACTTCAGCATCCAGGTCGCCACGGTGAACGGATCGGGCTCGCAAACCGCCAACATGGTCCTGCTGCGCACCATCTTCCAGATGGGCGTTCCGGTCTCAGGCAAGAACCTGTTTCCGTCGAACATCGCCGGCCTTCCGACGTGGTTCACCATCCGCGCCAGCAAGGACGGCTACATTGCGCGCAAGAAGGAAATCGACTTCCTCGTCTGCATGAATCCGGAAACGGCCGAGGAAGACGTGATGACGCTCGCCGCCGGCGGCGCCGTGCTCTACGACGAGCCGCTGGGCCTCAACAAGCTCCGCAGGGACCTGACCTTCTACGCCGTTCCCTACGACAAGCTGGTGGCCGCTGTCTGTCCGGACGCGAAGCTGCGCAAGCTCGTCAGGAACATGATTTACGTCGGGGTTGTCGGCTACCTGCTTTCGCTCGACATGGCCGAGGTGGAAAAGGCTCTGCGCAAGCAGTTCAAGAAAAAAGTGAAGGCCGCCGACCTGAACTGGGGCGCCGCCAAGGCCGGTTACGACTACGCCGCCGCGTCGCTCACCAAGGCCGACCCGTTCAAGGTCGAGCGTATGAACGAGAACCAGGGCAAGATCATTATCGACGGCAACGCGGCGGCTGCGCTGGGCTGCATGTTCGCCGGCTGCACCGTCGTCACCTGGTATCCCATCACGCCGTCGTCCTCACTGTGCGAGCAGCTCATCGATTACATGAAGCGCTTCCGCATTGGCCCCGACGGCAAGGCCACCTTCGCCATCGTGCAGGCGGAAGACGAGCTGGCCGCCATCGGCATGGTGCTCGGCGCCGGATGGGCGGGCGCGCGCTCGATGACCTCCACCGCCGGGCCAGGCATCTCGCTCATGTCGGAATTCGCGGGTCTGGGCTACTACGCCGAAATCCCCGGGGTGATCTGGAACATCGAGCGCGTAGGCCCTTCCACCGGCCTGCCCACGCGCACGTCGCAGGGCGACGTCATCTCGACCGCGTTCCTCTCGCACGGCGATACCAAGCACATCATGCTGTTCCCCGGCTCGGTGGCCGAATGCTTCACCATGGCCGGCGAGGCGTTCGACCTGGCGGAGAAATTCCAGACGCCCATCTTCGTGATGAGCGACCTGGACCTGGGCATGAACAACTGGATGTCGGACCCGTTCCCGTATCCGACCAAGCCGATCGCCCGCGGCAAGGTGCTCACCAAGGAAGACCTCGACCGCCTCGGATCGTTCGCGCGCTACAAAGATGTGGACGGCGACGGCATCGGCTACCGCACCCTGCCCGGCACCGACCATCCCGCCGCGTCATACTTCACCCGCGGCAGCGGACACAACGAGAACGCCAGGTACAGCGAGCGGCCCGACGACTACCAGAACAACCTCGACCGGCTGAACCACAAGTTCGAGACGGCTCGCAGCTTCGTTCCGAAACCCGAAAAAGTCGCCGAGGGGACGAGCAACATCGGCATCATCTGTTACGGCACCAGTCACTGGGCGGTGTTCGAGAGCCGCGACCAGCTGAAGAAGGAATACGGCGTGCAGACTGATTACCTGCGCCTGCGTGCGTATCCCTTCAACCGCGACGTGCACGAGTTCGTCGAGAAGCACGAGCGCGTGTACGTCGTGGAGCAGAACCGCGACGCGCAGATGCTCTCGCTGCTGAAGCTGGACCTGCCGGCCGACAAGGTCACCCGCCTGCGCAGCGTGAGGCACTATAACGGCCTGCCGATCGACGCCCGCAGCGTGACCGACGAGATCATTTCGCAGGAAGGGAAGTAGGGACATTGTCGAAGTGCGCAATTGCGGAATTGCCGAACTTCGGCCCCTGCGACTTTGATTTTCAATTCCGCACTTCGGCAATTAAGGGACACGATAATCATGGCTACGACTCCAACTTCCAGCACTCCATCGGCTCCGCCGCCGAAAACAAACCGCATCGGCCTTTCCGTCGTTGACTACAAGGGCGGCAAGACCACGCTCTGCGCCGGCTGCGGGCACAACGCCATCTCCGAGCGCATCCTGGAGGCGATGTACGAAATGGGCGTGAAGCCGGAGCGCGTCGCCAAGCTCTCGGGCATCGGCTGCTCGTCGAAGAGCCCGGCGTACTTCATGAGCCGCTCGCACTCCTTCAACGCGGTCCACGGGCGCATGCCCTCGGTCGCCACCGGCGCCGTGCTCGCCAACCGCTCGCTGCTGGCGCTCGGCGTTTCCGGCGACGGCGACACCGCCTCCATCGGCATGGGCCAGTTCGTCCATCTGCTGCGCCGCAATCTCCCCATGATCTACATCATCGAGGACAACGGCGTCTACGGGCTGACGAAGGGCCAGTTCTCGGCAACGGCCGACCTCGGCTCGAAGCTGAAGACCGGCTCGCCGAACGATCTGCCGCCGTTCGATTGCTGCGCCCTCGCGTTGAAGTGGGGCGCCACGTTCGTCGCGCGTTCCTTCAGCGGCGATAAGAAGCAGCTCCAGGCGCTGATCAAGGCTGCCATCTCGCACAACGGCCTCTCGGTCATCGACGTGGTCTCCCCGTGCGTTACTTTCAACGACCACGAAGGCTCCACCAAGAGCTACGGCTACGTGAAAGAGCACGAAGAGGCCCTGCACGAGCTCGATTACGTCCCGTACTTCGAGGAGA
>DASRER010000009.1 GCA_035651995.1 Terriglobales bacterium
CCTGGAAGATGCCGGCGCCATCGTACTCGGCAAGACCAACTGCGACGAGTTCGCCATGGGCTCGTCCAACGAAAACTCCGGCTACTGGCCGGTGCGCAACCCGCGCGACAGGGAGCGCGTGCCCGGCGGCTCCTCGGGCGGATCGGCGGCAGCGGTGGCCGCAGGAATGTGCGTGGCCGCGCTGGGCTCCGATACCGGCGGCTCCATTCGCCAGCCCGCCGCCTTCTGCGGCGTGGTCGGCCTGATGCCCACCTATGGCCGCGTCTCGCGCTACGGCCTGATCGCCTTTGCTTCGTCACTCGATCACATCGGCCCGCTCACCAAGTCGGTGAAGGACGCCGCCATCCTGCTGCGCCACATCGCCGGCCGCGATCCCAACGACTCCACCTCCGCCGACGTGCCCGTCCCCGACTACGTTGAAGAGATTGAAAAGCCGGTGCGCGGGCTCAAGCTGGGCGTGCCCAAGGAGTACTTCGGCGAAGGGCTGAATCCCGAAGTTCGCAAAGCCGTGGAGGACGGCATTCAGAAGCTGGCCCGCGCCGGCTGCGAGATCGTCAACATCTCGCTGCCCCACACTCCATATGCGATCCCCACCTATTACGTGATCGCCACCGCCGAGGCGTCATCCAACCTTGCCCGCTACGACGGTGTGCGCTACGGCTACCGCTGGCGCGGCGCCCGCACGCTTTCTGAGATGTACCGCCGCAGCCGCGACGAAGGCTTCGGGGCCGAAGTCAAGCGCCGCATCATCCTCGGCACCTACGTGCTCAGCGCCGGCTACTACGATGCCTACTACCTGAAGGCGCAGCGCGTCCGCACCCTGCTGACGCGCGATTTTGATAACGCCTTCAAGCAGGTGGACGCCATCGTCACGCCCACCACGCCCACGCCGGCCTTCAAGCTGGGCGAAAAAACCGATGACCCGCTGGCCATGTACCTGGCCGACATCTACACCGTTACCGCCGATCTTGCCGGCGTGCCGGGCATCTCGGTGCCCTGCGGCCAGTCGCGCGACGGCCTGCCCATTGGCATGCAGATCCTGGGCCGCCACTTCGACGAAGCCACGCTGGTGCGCCTGGGCCACGCACTCGAGCACGCCCAGGCGGCGTAATTCGAGGCCGCGGAACTCACGCCGTCTTGCGTTTGCCGGTGACCAGGTGGGCGATCAGGAACGCCACCGCCAGTCCCAGCAGGATCCAGAAGACCGCACTTACCACCTTCACCACCGCCCAGAAGACAATCCAGGCAATCAGCAGGGCGACGAAAAGCCAGAACAACATGGAATTGCTCCTTGCAGCGATCCTCTGGTTCGATGCCCAGCAAGAGATGCCCGATTTGGGAATCCAGCGGAACGAGGCATATACCCCCCTCCCCCGGTACTTAATAGAATGAGCAACTTACGAAGGGAATACCTTCGATACCCTTCGCATAATGAGACGGAATTTAGGCGAATACAAAGCGAACCAGTAAACGTACAACGGGCAGCGGCTTGGGGTCAAGGAAAATCGTGGGCCAAGAGGCAAGGAGCAGGCGGGCATGGACCGATTTGGGAGAGGAGGCAACCAGCGCGGCAGCTTTTCGCCAGCATCGGCGGCGCTTCCAAGTCCGGCCCGGGCCAAGGCACAGGGGAGCGCCGGCCGCGCTGCTGGTCCACCAGCGGTTCGTCGCGTGACAAGAACCTATCGATTGCTGATCCGTAATGCCTCGCCCCGAAGTCAAGCCAATTTCGGTATCACGTTCCTTCCCGGTGAAGTGATTCGGACTGGTCTCATACCCGACGCAGCGATCAGCGGTAGTTGCCACGGCCGGTATGATTGGTGACTCATCCCAAGTGCAGCGAAGGATGGGAGATTCGGCACGATGCCCCCACGCCTGCTCCAACTCGCGCTCCGCGTCCTCGACGCCGTTGCCCGGCTTCTGCCCTGGGCCCGCAGGGCGCCGGCGCACCTTGTTACGGGGAGGCGCGGCGAGGAGGCTGCCTACTTTCACCTGCGGCGTGAGGGATACACAATCGTCGCGCGCAACTTCCGCTCTCGGCGGCGTCGCGGGGAGATTGACCTGGTGGGCTGGGACGGCGACACCCTGTGCTTCATCGAGGTCAAGACCCGCACCACGCCGGATGTGAAGCCGCCCGAGGCGGCCGTGGACCGCGAGAAGCAGCGCGAGCTGGCAGCCATGGCTCGCGAGTATGTTCGCCGTGCATTGCCGGTGCGTGCGGCGTCTAAACTCGAAGATTGCGCGGGCGAGTCGCCCGCCTCCACACCAGGCCAAGTTACGGGCGGGTCCTCCACCCCAGGACGCGCCCTTCGGCTTCGCTCAGGGCAGGCTCCCCCGGCGCGTGCCGGGGACCCCGTGTTGCCCGTGTCCATACTCGAGAAACCAGAAACCAGAAGCGAGAAACCGTCTTCGCCGCCGCCAATCCGCTTCGATATCGTGAGCGTGTACTGCGAAAACCAAGGTAACCCTCCGCAGATCACCCTATTCAAAAACGCCTTCCCGGTGACGTAAGATTAAAGGTTGGGGTTTTTTTGTTTTTGGTTATTGGTGCTCCGAGCGAACGAGCGGCGTACCAGGCGCGAGCGAATCCAAAAACTAAGAACCAGAAACCAAGAACCAGAACATGCCGGAGCTAAGAAGAGATCCGATCGTGGGCCGGTGGGTAATCATTTCCACCGACCGCGCCAAGCGTCCCACGGACTTCGTGCGCGACCAGGTGCGGCAGAAGGGAGGGTTCTGCCCGTTCTGCTACGGCAACGAGAGCAAGACGCCGCCGGAGATTCTGGCCTACCGTCCGCAGCCCAACGGCGCGCCGCCTCCGCAGAAGGACAGTCCCGGCTGGACGGTGCGCGTGGTGCCCAACAAGTTTCCCGCGCTGGGGATTGAAGGCAACATCAGCCGCCAGGCCGAGGGCATGTTCGACAAGATGAATGGCGTGGGCGCGCACGAGGTCATCATTGAAACTCCCGACCACAGCGCCACGCTATCCACGCTCCCGGACAAGCGCGTGGAGGACGTCTTCTGGGCCTTCCGCGACCGCATCCTCGACCTGCGCCAGGACAGGCGCTTCAAGTACATTCTGATTTTCAAGAACCACGGCGAGGCGGCGGGCGCCTCGCTGGAGCACGCGCATTGTCAGTTGATCGCGCTGCCCATTCTGCCGCGGCAGGTGGTGGAGGAACTGGAAGGCGCCAAGCAGTACTTCATTTACAAGGAGCGCTGCGTCTTCTGCGAC
>DASRER010000010.1 GCA_035651995.1 Terriglobales bacterium
AAATCGACGCAAAGCCCGTCCCCTGCGCGGGTGACAACAGCGGCAACCTGCTCCTCCAATGTGCGCTTGACCCGGTCCCGTTGCGCGGACCAAGCCTTCTTGTACGTCAAGAACACTCTTTGCCAGTTGCTATCAGCAAACACCGCGCGCCACATATCCGAGCGTGTCAGCGCATCATGATTGAGCTCTGCGTTCAGGCTCACGGCAAAGACACCACCCTGGTCGGTAATTTGGGGTGAGGCTTTGCCGTTGGCGAGGACTTGGAGAAGTTGAGCCAGTCCATACGCTCTGGCCGCATCGAGGGTGTGCAAACCGCTTTTTACGACTAGGTACTCCACCAAGAAAGACCCTCCTCCATGACGCACTTAGCTGGATGACATCCAGTTTTCATAATTGAGAATGGCATTTTCGCCACCGCCTGTCGCGATCCGATCAGCCAGGCGGAGCCACCGGGAAAGCAGAACGTAAGACGCGTAACCATCAGGCAAGAGGAAGTTGAGAGCCACGCCGCAACTGCCGCCTCCTCGCCACTTGTTGAAATCACTAATGGTGAGATCAACTCTAGCGAACCGCCGCGCACAATCGGCGGTAACCTCGAACCACCCGTCTCTCATCTCGAATTGCGGAGTCATGTCTGCGCGCACGGTGTGGTGGTGCGCAATCGCGGCTAAGGCCGGTATCGCCAAAGTCTGCTGCCAGTCAGACCCAGCTATACGGCATAGGCAGGGCGTCGCCAGCGAAGCCGAAACAGTTGCATGAGGTGGGAGGTCCCTTACCGAGCCTCCCCGATGAGCTAAGAAGGTTCCCGGAGGCAGGACGCTTTCCAATCCTGCCTGGATCTTTCGTTGCCACTGCTCTGCCAGTTTGCCAAGGTCGTGGAAGATCAATACAAGATGAGTCAGGGACAGCAAGTCTTCATGAGTTTTTCCAAGTCGCCGGGACAGGGCCTCGAAAGCGATTCTCTCCCTTGGCAGGACGTGCTCGGCGAATGCTTTGACCACCTTTTCAATGTGGTCCTGCCACTTTTCAATTTGCAGTTCACCTTCCAGTCGACTCTTCTGCTGTATCAGCTCGTCGCGAGATTCGGCTGGGGAACCCCGGATGCCTAGTCGCAAGCCACGCTCGGCGTCATAGGAGCCATATTTCGGGTGAATGATGTAGTAGCCGTAAGGCGCGGCCCTGGAGTTCGAGTCTACATGCAGGAATTCGATCCGAGTTCGGTAATCATCCGCAGCCGTTCGATCAACAACCACTCGCCAGGCTTCGGGCTGCTGTTTGTGCACAAACTGCTGCAAGACTCCTGGATGGATACGACAACGCGGCAGCCTCAGAGCGCCAATTCCGAGGGTGTCAGGCGAACCGTGCAGAGCGACCTCAACCGTCAGACCTTCGCGCACCGCTTGTTCTGCCTTAGCTGAGTCGCCAGTGAAGGCCGCCGCAGCCAATGAGGCCAAGACCTTCCCTGCAGCCTCAGGCTCGGCCCATTGGTCGAACTGTGGTTCAAGGACTATGTCGACAAGATCTCTCTCGATTTCCCACGTCAATTCGTGCCCGTTTAGGTCTTTCTCTCGAAGCGCCTTCTCAGTTGCTTCAACGAGGAGCCGATCATACGGTCGCGTTGTTTCCAAGCCTGTAAAGACAACAACCTCGCCTTCACCTCCCCAGCGGGCGCAGCGGCCGGCTCGCTGCACTAGGGCGTCGATGGGAGCCAATTCCGTGACCAGGAAGTCGCAAGATATATCCAATCCTACCTCCACAACCTGCGTGGCGATGAGTAGGCACCGGCCTTCCGCCGTCTTGCCAAATCGGGCTTCGATCTGCTTTTCCTTGGTCCTTCGGTCGTCATCGTAGAAGCGCGAGTGCGCCAAAATCACTGGACATCCGATTTTGCCCAGGAGTTGCTCATACAGGTTCTGCGCACGTTGCACGGTGTTGACGACAACAAGCGTCCGCTCCACGTTTCGTGTCAGCTGCAGAATCGTCTCGATGCTCAGCTTCTCTGACGAGACCCTGAGTACGACGCGGCGTTGTCTTCGGTTCTTGCCTTCCAGTCGTGTGCCCTCGACGATGGTTGCGCCGAATCTTTCCGACAAACGACGGATGAAATTCGTCGGCAGAGTAGCCGACATGATCACAAATGGGATGCCCATCTGGTGGGCTCGTTCAGCAAGGACGAGCAACGATTGCAGGCCGAGGTGAGGCTCGAAAGTGTGGACTTCATCAAATACCAGAAAGCTGCCGGCGACGGCCCCTGCCGGAATATTGCCTTGTCGCACACTCAGACTTAGAGGAGCGCACGCATAAGAAGTGACCACTTGGTCAAGCGTCGCGAATATGGCGTCCGCGTAAAACAAGACGCTCTCCGGCCGCTGGCCGTGCATGGCTGCCACCCTCATCCTGCCATTCGCATAAGTTCGCATCCGGCTCTCAAGTTGGTTTACAAGAGCACGCATGGGAAGCGTATGAATGAGCCGATGAGGAAGCGTCTTCCCCCGCAGAGAGAGAAACGGTAGCCATACCGCCTCCGACTTTCCTGAGCCTGTCGGCGCCCGCAAGATGACCGATTTGCCACTCGCGAGCGCCCCAGCGCATTCAGACTGATGCCGAGCCAGATTGAAGTCGGTCATCGGCGCGAAGAAGGTGTCACACGCAACCACGAGACACCTCGCGTTCTAGCTGCATCCAGCCGTTTCCCCATGCCGTGTGCTTGCCCACATGCACCAGCTCACCGAGCGTGAGCCAGGGCAAAAACTCATTCAAGTTACCTTCGTAAGTAACGTCACCGATAAAGCCAGACAATTCGTGGCGTTGTTTCGTTTTTGACGACGTGCGGAAACGCTCAACCCAATCGGTGCGGGCCGAAACGGTTCGAATCTTTTCCGCGCGCTCGCCAAGGCCCCGGAAATCCGCTTCGATTGGCCCCTCACCAAAAAACGTGCTCAAGGCATTGATCCTGTCCCGCAGGCGCTTGAAAACGTGGTGGAACTCCGGCTGTCGGATGATTTCGCCATCGGCCTTCAGGAACGTTGGTGTCGAAAATCGGATGCTGACCTGCTGCACTGAATCGTTATCTCGGGATGTCGAGCGGTTCCGTATCCGCCTCCCTATCCATTCGCCCGTCTCGGACGTCGCCGCATTTCGGAAAACCTGGTCCTCGGCCGTGTAGATAACCATAGCCTCGTAGTTCGAAGCGTCTGCTGCTTCGCTGGTCAGGTCCACCTGCTCGACCCTTTCAAGACTGCACTTGGCGCGATTGAGCCCCAACCCCTCAGCCGCTAGCTCTCGAAACGACAGCACGAAGTATGGCAGGAAATCGAGCGCGCGACCGATAAGCACCAGCTCGAATTCGAACCGCTGACCTGTTTCGAATCGCGTCTGTTGCGTCTTTGGGGCCCGGAACACGAACGGCCGCGGGACGTCCTGATTCTTGGAAAGAGCCTCTGCTTCCGGCGGAGGGGAAGGCTCGAAGATTGCCTTGTACGGGCACGACATTCCCACTGGGCAGGTCCGAGCATCTCTGCATTGCGGGATGCAACAAAGGCGCCGGAATGCATGTCCGAAGCCGCCTCGAAGCATGTTTCCCTTATTGATCGCCGGGACTAGGAGCGGCTCCCTGGGCGCAATCAGAAATCGAAAGCGTCCAATACGTATCGCGCATTCGGTGAGATCTTGCGGCATGTACTTACCCTCAACCGAATTAAGAGCCCTTCAATGTTCGTTCCCGGACTCGATCAAATCGGCTTCGCGGAGCGGTTCGAGCACACCGTCCTCCAGTTTACTGCCGATTCTACGAGCAATCTGATCTTTTCCGCATCTGCTGGCTGGACGGCATTAGGGGCTGCAACCGTCGCTCCGATTAGCGCGGCAGCTTCTCCTGGCGACAGAACGGCTTCGTCGGGCGTGCCGTCAGCTAGTCGAACCCCACACTCGAAGACCGATCCAATAGCCCGAGCAGCCTCCAAACTGACGGGCTCTGAGAAGTGTCCCGGAAGCGAGACTCGCTGGCCAATAGGAAACTGCTTCTCGACTTGGCTTGAGCTGGCCATAGAAAAGCGTTGAAAAGGGAAGCTCACAAATATCACATCTTGCACCTGTTTGCGAGGCGTTCCTAGCAACCAAGGAGAGAAAAAGACCATGCCTTGCAGTGAGCCCGGCAGTGACTTGCATGCTCCGAGACACGCTCCTCCCCTCGCTCTCCGCCTCCGCGAAGCGTGACATCATACTCAGATGTCGGCGGATCTACGGGATCAGGTCACGATCTCGCCGACCGACTGTTGGAGGAACCCAGCAGGCTGAGGATCGCGGCAAAGTCGACAATGATCTCGAATACGGATTCCATGTTACGTGTATTTTATACATGGCATATGCGTGTCACGACATAGTCTTGAACGAGTACACTTCAGTAAGCACATACATGGAGGTCGTCCCTTTTCCTAGCATCGAAGGAAAATTTCGCGAAGTGGAGGATGAAGCGCGAGGGCGACAAAGTGACCTGAATTTCGACCGACTATTCAGGCTGATCTACAATCGCGTTTTGCGCCTTGGCGAAGAGCGCGCTAATGGCCTCGAAGTGTTGGTTCATGAAGGTTGCCCGGTCTGACTCCCCACTGTGTAGTTTTTTGGATCCGTCGGCAATTACAAGACGTAACTCGCTCATGCCAAGAAATCCAAACAGCGTGCGAAGCCATGGCACTAAGTAGTTTTTGCAGGAGTCTGGCGAACTGGCAGCGTAAACCCCGGCCGCGATGATGAAAGTACCGCGCTTTCCGGCGAGCGGCCTTTCCGCAATTGTTGACGGAGTAACGATGTGATTCAGCCACCGCTTGAATCGGGAGGGCGGGCCAAAATTGTGCATGGGCATTCCAATGACGTATTCGTCTGCCTCCGTCAGCTCCGTGATGGATTCACCCGAGAGCCTGAGGATCTCCTTCTGTTGGCACGTGCGCAAAGGTTTCGGCGTGTAGTTGGCCGCCACCCATGGCGCATCGATGGCAGGAATGTCGATCGCGGCGAGATCGCGTGTTACGACCTCGCCGCCGCGGTCTTCGGAAAGCCATCTCTCGACAAATTCCTGGTCAGGCGGCGTGAGATCGCCGTTGCGCCATATGGGCTTGAATCAATTCGAAGCAATTTCACGCCCAGCGAGAAGCTAAGTTTTGGCTGAGGAACTGAGCAGCGAGAAACCGAGAACTCGCAAGCCTACTTCCCTTCCGCCTTGTGCGCCGCGTACTTGCTGAGCGCTCCCAGATATGGCTGCGCGGCAGCGGGAACCGGGGTGGCGCCGGTAAGCAGGCTGCGATACGGGACCATGTGTCCGTAGAAGGTGCGAGTGCTGCTCTTGTCCTGCTTGATAACCGCACCGTTTAGCGCCAGGCCGGCAAACGCGCCGCGCGCGCGCGAGTAAGTGAGCACCTGCGCGCGCATGGTGAGGTCGGTCATGCCTTCGGCATGACGTCCCACTGGGCCCGCAGCCACCGAGGCGTCCACGCCGAGCTTGAACTTGCTCGTCAGCAGTCTCTTCATGCCGTCGTCGTTCATGATGATCATGACCAGGTCCACGGCCTGTCCGCCGATCTGCAATCCAAAGCTGCCGCCTTCCACCACGAAGAAAGCGGGCGCGCTCCAGCCCTTGTCGCTGCGGCAGCTGGCGACGCCGCGTCCGTACTGCGCTCCAAAGCCCAGGCCGCCCTTCAGCAGCGAGGGCACAACGGCCACGCACTTGGCCGACGACAGGATCTCTTCGGGAATGCCCTTGTCGGGAGCGGCCATTACCTCGTTCAGAACGTTGCCGGCGCTCTCGACGCGCTCAACGATCTTGGCCTTGTCTTCGTCTTCATCGGCGAGGCAGTTGAGCGTGAACAGGACGGTTACGGCAAGGAGAAATCCAGCAGCAAACTTCCGCATAGCGATACGGCCTCTCGGGGTGGAGTCTCTGAATGATAGTAAACCCGAAGCCGGGGTTGTGGGTTGGTGAGGCGGGCACCCGGTGAAATACGAGCCGGGCGTTCGGTGAAATAACGGAGGACTGGAGCGCGCCTGCGGGCAAATGCCAGGGCCACTCCAGCCCTCAGTCTCCCAGGTCTGTGGCAGGTGGCGCGAGTATGCGCCGCGTGGCAGTCGCGGAAAAGATTACAGCCGGACACGGCAGGGAGCTTTCAGGCCATGTCCGGCTGGCTGCTTCGTTATTTGTTGGTGACGAGGGAATGGGTAATGGCGTGAACCGACAGCGCGATGCGGTTCTGCACGCCGACCTTGCGCATCAGCTTGGCGACGTGCGCCTTGACGGTGCGCTCCTCAATGCCCAGCGCGCTGCCGATTTCCTTGTTCGAGCGGCCGGCAACGAGCAGTTCCAGGACTTCCTTCTCGCGGTCGGTGAAGGTAAGGCGGCCGGCCGGGAAGATGCGTCCGGACTGCGCCACGCGATCCACGAACATGGCGAGAACGCGGCGCGGGGCCCACACCCAGCCCTGGAAGACGACCTTCAGGGCCTGGGCAAACTCGCCCGGATCGGCGCCTTCATCGATGTATCCTTTGGCGCCGGCGGCAAGGGCCTTGAGAATGGTCTCGTCGTCTGCACCGGAACCGGTGACCAGGATGCGCAGGTCAGGGCGGGCGGCCTTCAGACCGGCGATCATGTCGAACAGGTTCTGACCGTTTCGGCTGCCGAGGAGGGCGACGTCGAGGTTCTCGCGCGAGCGGACCTCGTGCGCTTCCAGGGCAGTCAATTCAAATTCCGGTTCTTTATCGAACAGGCTGCGAAAGCCCACAAGGCGCAAAGGATCGTTTTCGACCAGCGCCACCACGATTCGGGGAGTTTTAGCGGGTGCCGGCTTCATAACTTTGTCGAAACTGGGCGTAGCATATCCTGCAAGCGGGCGATGGCGAAAGTGGCAAGAGGCCCTGTCCTTTGGTAAGACAATGAGTCTAACGGGAACACCTGAGCGATAGCATGCGAATCCTTCGGCAGGCACTGGTTTTGGGGCTGCTAGCGGCCATGGCGTCGGCACAAATGGAATACAAACCCAAGTTCCCGGGCGACCCGGCGCACTCGGACCCCGAGGCCGCAGCCCTCGGTTACATGCGCACGGTGGTGAACGCCCAGCGCATTTACTACAAGCGCCACAAGCAGTACGCCACATCGCTGGCCGCGCTGGTGAACCAGGGCTCATTCACCAAGCGGATGGTGAATCCCAACCGCGGCGACTATACGGTGCACTTCGGCGGCAAGGCCGACAGCTTCTGGCTGGCGCTGACACCGAAGGCATTCGATCCGCAGCACCGGGCGTTCTTCATCAACGACACGGGCCAGTTCCGCTTCGAGACCGACAAGCCGGCTACGGCGCAGTCGCCTCCGTTGAAAGCGGACCAGGAATAGCGAAAAGCTAACGGCTGGCCGTCTGGTTCGCCTCGCGCGGAGCGGGCGTTGCGGCGCGGCCATCGCCGTATCCCACCTGATAGCCGCGAGCGTAGGCGTCGCAGTAATCGGCGCCGTGGTTCGGACTTTGCCTGGAGGCGCGGCAGATGGCGCCGACAAAGTTGAAGTCGGTGATGGGCTGGGCGTCGCTGCGCCCGAAGCTGCGGCCGGCGAAGTAGCCATCGGCGAAGGCGCGATCGAAGTTGTGGTCGTGGGGAGCGGAAATCAGCCCGGTCGCGGCCGAGCGCAGCGGACCGATGGCACGGAAGGCGCGTCCGGCGACCCCATCGTCGTAACCGGCGCGGGCGCCCTCACGGAATCCTGCCATATAGAGTGCGCGATCACCGAAATCAGTGCGGTAGGAAGAGCGCAGCTTGCGTTCGGTTGAGCGCAGCACCGGAAGCAGATAAGTGTGGCCGGTGTGGATGTCCTGGTCGGCGGAGTGGAATCCTTGTTCGTAGCCGTGCAGATAACCGTGGGCGAAGGCGGAGCGGGCGAAGAGCGCCGCGGACGAGTCTTTCGTGTGAAAGGCGCAATCGTCGTCTGCCGCCGCGACGGCGGTAAAGACGAGCAGCGCCACAAACAGCAGAAGTGCCGGCCGTCTCGTAACCGTGTCCTCTACTTAGGATGAGATGGGGGCAGGGCCGTCGGATGATGGCCGGCCATTCTGTGGCGGGTCGCCAAGTTGCGCCAGAGCCGCTGTCACTGGGAGTGGCGGTCGGCCAGTCCTGATCGCAAATCACTCGGTCGCAAAGTCACTTCGTAGTGGCAACACTGACTGCCTTGCCCTTCCGATAGACGACAAGCAGCGGGTGCCCGCCGTTTGGGTAATGGACCTTCTTGTCGGTGGCGCCGCCGCCTGGCTGAGGAACACCCATGCCGGCTGCGAATGAAGCCTGGATTTCGTTCATCCCTTCGCGGATCTCGTGTTTTGCGACCGCATCCCACACGCTCGCGGGCCAGTGCTTGTAGAGCTCGCGCGGGTCTTGAATGAAGAAGATCTCGTCGAAGAAGATCTGGTAATCGCCGCGCTGCTCGACGCCAACGGGAACCCCGAAGCGGCGCCCGCCTTTGCTGAAAACCAGCAGGACGTCGTGCTGGTTGGGTGCGCCCGGAGTGGGCGCGGTGATCACGTCCTGAATATCGAGCCGCTCGATGGGGCCGAGCATTCCCGCCTCATGCGCCCAATCGACGCCTTTTCCGCGCAGTGGATAGTAGGTGTAGCGGTAGCCCTCGCGCGCCCACGCCGGCTTGCCTTTGACCTCGCGCTGCAGGGAGTTCAGGTCGAAGGCGCGCACGCGCCGAGGCACAACGTAAGCGTCGGGATCGAGCGCACCCGGTTCGGACGCCCGGGCCGGCTGTAACGGCGTGGGCGACTGCCGCTGGTTGTAGACGAACACCAGGCGAGCGGCTGCGGCCACCAGCAACACGGCAAGGACAATCTGGATGGACCTTCTGGTCGAGGCTTTCATGTCGCCGAAGCGCGAGCGGTTCTTACGGCATTGAATCTAAGGTGTCTTTCACTCCTCGTCTAGGCAATTTGATGCATTTGCGCGAAATGTCACCCGCCGCATACTCCACGAACCTTAACTCCAAATCCAAGTGAGGCCGCCGGGCTCTTCTGCATACAAAATCCTGGGGGAAACGGTGCAGAGGGGAAGGGGCGGAGTCAGTTGGTACGCGGCTCTCCGGTAGCTAATCGGCTGCCGGAGAGCCGCGCCTTTTGGAGGCCTTGTCCCGCCACGGCCCGCCGCAAGGCATGCGTTATCATTCACCTCCAGCCTTCATGACGCATGACGACGCTGTAGCCCTGCTCGATCGCGTGCAAGACGCCACCCGCCGCCACGACGTTTCGCACCTGATGGAGTTCTACGCCGATGATGCCCTGGCGGTCACGCCAATGCTGGGCGAGATGCGCGGGCGCGATGCCATCCGAGCAAGCTGGCTCAGGTTGTTCGAAATGTTTCCCGATATCGCACTGACCGTTTCGGAGATGATCGTGGAAGGCGGACGGATTGCGGTGATTGGACAGATCACGGCCACCGACAAGGGCGGCGGCTGGTTCGGCCTGGCACCGACCGGCGGCGTAATCAACTATCGGATTGTGCTGCGGCTCGACGTCGTTGACGGCAAGATTGTCCGTGATGAGCGCATTTACGACAGCGCCGGCGTTGTGGAGCGGCTGCAAAAGGCGCATCTGGACAAGGAATTGCGGACGGCTGCCGAGGTGCAACGCGCGCTGGCCGCGCGCGGCTCGGCGTCGGGCACGTTCTTCGAGTTTGCCGGGGACTCACTGCCTTGCCGAACGGTTGGCGGCGACTTTTTCGACTTCCTTGAACTGCCCTCCGGCAGCGTCGGCATTGCGATCGGCGATGTCGCCGGGAAGGGTCCGGCAGCCGCTCTGCTCGCTGCCCTGATCCAGGGGATGCTGGCGGTTGAGGCGGAAGGCGGCGGCTGCCCGGCGTCAGTGCTGGAGCGAATCAACCAGCGCCTCTCCGCGAGACGGCTCGACCCGCGCTTTGCCACACTGGTTTACGGCGTGCTTTCGCCTGATGGCGGCTTCGTCTATTCGAACGCCGGACACAACCCGCCCGCGCTGATTACGCCGGACGGCATTCAAAGGCTCACTATCGGCGGACCAATTCTGGGAAGTTTTCGCGAGGCGACTTTCGAGCAGGAGACGCTTCGGCTCGGTGCGGGCGAGACGTTGCTGATGTTTACCGATGGCGTCACCGAAGCGTCAGACCCGGATAACCAGGAGTTTGGTGAAGTGCGCCTCCTGGAGGTTGCCAGATCCGCCCTGACTTCCGACAGCAAGACGCTTTTGCGGCAGATCCTCGCAGAGCTTCAGGAGTTTTGCCGTGGCGCGGAGCAAGCTGACGACATCACCCTCGCCATCTCCAGGTTCATCTGAGAGCGCAGAGGCGGCGCGCTAGCTGCGGTAGTCGGCGTTGATGCGCACGTACTCGGCGGTGAGGTCGGTCGTGAGCAGCGATGTGGAAGCGCGGCCGCGGCCGAGCGAAACGGTGATCTCGTAATCAGGCTGCGATAGGCAGGCGTGCGCGGCGGCCTCGTCGAAGTTCAGGCCCACGCCCTTCCGGCACACCGGAATCTTCCCAAACCAGATGTCCACGCGCGCGGGATCGAAGGCGATGCCGCTGCGTCCTGCGGCAGCGAGGATGCGTCCCCAATTTGGGTCAGCGCCGGCGAGCGCGGTCTTGACGAGCGCGGAGGTGGCGATGGTTTGCGCGATCCGGCGCGCCTCGGACCCGCTGCGGGCCTTGGTGACGCGCAGGCGCACAACGTGCTGCACGCCTTCGCCGTCGGTGACGATCTGCTCGGCCAGCGACTGGCAGACATCATCGAGCGCGCGTTGAAAGTCGCGCTTCGCCGAGTGGCTGAGCTTGCCGGCGGCGCCGGAAGCGAGCAACAGGGCGGTGTCGTTGGTGGAAGTGTCGCCGTCCACGCTGATGCTGTTCAGCGATGTGGCGCACGCCGCACGCAGGGCGCGGCGCAGCCCTGGCGCGGCCACCGCGGCGTCGGTGAACAAATAGACGAGCATGGTCGCCATGTTGGGATGGATCATGCCGGCGCCCTTGGCGACGCCTGTGATGGTGACGGGGTTGTTTTCCTTGCCGACGCGAGCGCAGGCGATCTTGGCACGCGTGTCGGTGGTCATGATGGCGCGGGCGAAACCGGCGAGGGCGGTGGGGGAATCTTGCAGGGCGGCGGTAATCGCCGGCAGCGCGGCGATCACGCGGTCGGCAGGAAAGGCCATGCCGATGACGCCGGTGGACGAGGGAAAAATCTGGCGCGCCGGGACGCGCAGCGCACCGGCGAGTGCGGCGCACACCTCGCGACAGCCGCGCATTCCGGCGAGTCCGTTGGCGCAATTGGCATTGCCGGAATTCACGATGAGCGCGCGCACGCGTCCGCCGCGCAGGTGCTCCCTGCCGACGATGACGGGCGCCGCGGCCACGCGGTTGGTGGTGAACAGCGCGGCAGCGGTCGCTCCGGCGGGAATTTCGGCAAGCGCCAGGTCGGGCTGGCCGTTTTTCTTGATGCCGGCGGCGAGCGAGGCGAAGCGGAAGCCGCGCGGGACCAGGATGTCCGAGTCGGGCGCGCGTCTCATTTGCCGATTTGCACCAGGGAGTAGCCCGGACGGCGCAGCGCGCTCTCCGCCTGCGCTTCACCGTGCACCATGGCGACTTCGTCGCAGTTGTGCAGGCGCGGGCAGGCGAGGCAGTCCTTGAAGATCTTGTCGGGCAGCTCTTCGCGGCTGGCCACGGTGAAGCCAAGCTGCGAGAAAAACTCCGGAATGCGGGTGAAAAGGCACACCCGGCTCACCCGGTGGCGCTCGGCCTCAAGGAGAAGCTCGCGCACCACGCGGTGACCGGCGCCGCGCCCCTGGGCGGCGGGCGACACGGCGATGCTGCGGACTTCGGCCAAGTGCGGGCCGTAGAGGTGCAGCGCGCCGCAGCCGATGATCTTCTTCTTGTCCTCGACGACGACAAAGTCGCGGATGTTCTCGCAGACTTCACTGTAGGCGCGCGGCAAAAGCGTGCCGTCGCCCGAATAGGCGTGGACGAGCTGGTAGATGGCCTGCGCGTCGGGCAGCGTGGCTTTACGCGTGCGCACCGGCCTCCTCCTTGAGCGCCGCGAGCTGCTCGGCCAGGCGCGCTTCGGCGGCGGCGAGCGCCTGCGCGACGCGAGCGGGCGCGGTACCGCCGGCCACATCGTGCTCGGCGATGACGCGATCGAGCGCCACCGCCGAAGCGAAGTCGGCGCCGAACTCGGGGCTGAGCGCGCGGAGATCGACCAGCGGCAGCTTTTCGATTTCGACGTTCTTCTCGAGCGCGAGGCGCACCGCTTTGCCCACGATCTCATGGGCGCGCCGGAACGGGACGCCGCGGCGCGCCAGATAATTCGCGGCCGCCGTCGCGTTCAGGTATCCGGTGGACGCCGCCTGGCGCATACGCGCCGTGTCGAAGCCGACCGTGCGCACGAAGCCGGTCGCGATCTGGAGCGAGCCGAGGATCGAATCGGTGGCGGCGAAGAGCGGCTCCTGCGCTTCCTGGAGGTCGCGATTGTAAGCGAGCGGCAGGCCTTTGACGATGAACGCGACGGTTTGCGCGGCGGCCTGCACGCGGCCTGTCTTGCCGCGCAGCAGCTCCATCGGATCGGGATTTTTTTTCTGCGGCATGGCGCTGGAGCCGGTGGAGAAGGCGTCGGCCAGGCGCACGAAACCGAACTCGACGGTGGAATAGAGCACGAAGTCTTCGGCCATGCGGCTCAGGTGCAGAGCGGCGAGCGCGAGCGCGTTCAGGTACTCGACGGCGAAGTCGCGATCGCTGGTCGCGTCGAGGCTGTTGGCGGTGATGCCGGAGAAGCCGAGGTCGCGCGCCATCGCGTCGCGGTCGAGCGCGATGGCGCATCCGGCCACGGCCCCGGAGCCGAGCGGCAGCGTGTCCGCGCGGCGCGAGGCGTCGCCCAGGCGCTCGGCGTCGCGGGCGAACATCTCGACGTAGGCGAGCAGCCAGTGGGCCGCTAGGACCGGCTCGGCGCGCTGCAGGTGCGTGTAAGCGGGCATGGACGCGGCGCCCAGTTCGCGGGCCCGGGCGACCAGCGCCGACTGAAGTTCGGCAAGCGCGAGACGCGTCTTCTGGATGGCATCGCGCACGAACAGGCGCAGGTCGGTCGCGATCTGCTCGTTGCGGCTGCGGCCGGTGTGCAGTTTCAGGCCCGCGTCGCCGATCAGCGCGACCAGTTGCTGCTCGACGAAGTGGTGGACATCTTCGGCGTCGCTGCGGTCGAAGATTGAGCTGTCACGCGCGCAGCGCGCCTCCAGCTCATCGAGTCCGCCGACGATCTGTTTCAGCTCGGCGGCGGAAAGAACGCCGGCTGCCGCCAACGCGCGCGCGTGGGCGCGGGTGGCGGCGCACTCGAAGGGCAGGAGGCGGCGGTCGTAGGCGAACGAGCGCTGCCACTGTTCGAATTGTGTGTCGAGCGGCTGGCTAACGCGCCCGGACCACATCTTCGACAATGCGGTTCTCCTTTTCCTTCTGCCTCTTCAGCGCGGCCAGCGAGCGGGCCGGCAGTCCGAGGATCCGGATGAAGCCTCCAGCGTCCTTCTGGTCGTAGCTGTCGCCCATGGTGAACGACGCGATGTCGAGCCGGTAAAGCGAATGCGGCGACGTGCGCGACGCCACCAGCACGTTGCCCTTGTAGAGCTTCAGCTTCACGGCGCCGCTCACGTGCGACTGCGTCTGCGCGACGAACGCGTCGAGCGCTTCACGCAGCGGCGTGAACCATAGGCCGAAGTACACCAGCTCGGCGTACTTGAGCGCGACCTGCTGCTTGAAGTGCATCAGGTCGCGGTCCTGGCAAAGCGCTTCCAGTTCGCGATGCGCGGTGAGCAGCAGCGTGCCGCCGGGCGTCTCGTAACAGCCGCGGCTCTTGATACCGACGAAACGGTTTTCGACCAGATCCACGCGGCCGATGGCATTGCGTCCCCCGATCTGGTTGAGCGTTTCCACCAGCGCGACGGGATCGAGGGCGGCGCCGTTCACCGCGACCGGACTTCCCTGCTCGAACTCGATCTCAACTTCTTCGGCCTGGTCGGGCGCTTCCTGGGGCGATACCGTCATCTGCCAGGTGGAGTCGAGCGGCGCATTGGCCGGATCTTCCAGCTCACCGCCTTCGTGGCTGAGGTGCCACAGATTTTTGTCGCGGCTGTGAATCTTCTCGCGCGTGGCGGTGATGGGGACCTTTTTCCGCGCGGCATAGTCAATGGCGTCTTCGCGCGACACGATGTTCCACTCGCGCCACGGCGCGATGACCTTCAGCTCCGGCGCGAGCGCCTGGTAGGCGTGCTCGAAGCGCACCTGGTCGTTGCCCTTGCCGGTGCATCCGTGGGCGACGGCCGTGGCGCCTTCGCGCAGCGCGACTTCTACCTGCGCTTTCGCCAGCACCGGACGCGCCAGCGAAGTGCCGAGCAGATACTTGTCCTCGTACACGGCGCCGGCTTTCAGCGCGGCGTAGCAGTACTCGCGGATGAACTCCTCGCGCAGATCGACGATGACGGCCTTCTTCGCGCCGGTGCGCACGGCCTTGTCGGCCACGGCCTGCATGTCGTCGCCCTGGCCCACGTCGCCAACGAAGGCGATGACTTCGCAGTCGTAGTTCTCCAGCAGCCAGGGGATGATGATGGAGGTGTCGAGACCTCCCGAGTACGCAAGCACAATTTTTTCAGGCATGAGCATTTCTCCATCCCCGGGCCGGGGTCTTCGATTTTTTGCGGGCGACGAAACGGCCAACGCCGTCGCTGAACAGCATGAGCAGAACGGCTTTCTGCGCGTGCAGACGGTTTTCCGCCTGGTCGAAAACGACCGAAACCGGGGATTCCAACACGGACCCGGTCACTTCATCGCCGCGATGCGCCGGCAGGCAATGCATGAACAGCGCGCCGGACTTGGCGCACGACATGAGGCCGTCGTTCACCTGGAAGGCAGCGAATATCTTGCGGCGCGCTTCGCCTTCCTCTTCCTGGCCCATACTGGCCCACACGTCGGTGTATACGGCATCGGCAGCGGCGACAGCGGCTTCGGGATCGCTCAGCACCTCGATGTTCGCGCCGGTGTCGCGCGCGATGGCGCACGCCCGCTTCACGATGTCCGCGTTCGGCCCGTAGCCGGCGGGCGTGGCGATTGCAATGGACGCGCCCACGCACGCTGCGGCGAGGACAAGCGAGTGTGCGACGTTGTTTCCGTCGCCGACGTAGGTGAGCTTGACTTTGCGCAGGTCGCCGAACTTTTCCTGCAAAGTGAGGAAGTCGGCGAGCGCCTGGCAGGGGTGCTCCATGTCGCTGAGCGCGTTGATCACGGGGATGGAGGCGAACTCGGCCATGTCGGTGACCGTGGCGTGTTCGTAGGTGCGCAGCACGACGCCATCGATCCATCGCTCCAGGTTGCGTGCGATGTCGCGCACCGGCTCGCGCTCGGACATGCGCTCGCCGCGGTGGTCGATGAAGAACGACGTACCGCCCATCTCCGCGATGCCGACTTCGAACGTGAGCCGGGTGCGCAGCGACGGTTTTTCGAACATCAGGACCAGCTGCTTGCCGGCCAGCGCGGTGCGAAATTCCGACGGCCGAGCTTTTATGAGCGAAGCCAATTCCAAAGCCAACTGAACGCCCGCCGGCCCCAGGTCGGCAATGGAAACCACGTCGGTGACCGGCAGCATTGCCGGCGCTTGGTTGCGGGCCGCAGGAGCCTGGTGCACAGCTCGTGTGCTCATTCGCTTCTCGTCAGTTCTTACCGCGGGCCCGTTTGCTTTTTTGTGACGCGCTCTTTTGCTGCTGCAACTCCCACTCGTTCAGCACGGCGTCGAGCGTCCGCACCATTTCGTCGACGTGTTTCTTCTCGACGACGAACGGCGGGAGCAGGCGGACGACGACATCGTGCGTCCGGTTGACGATGAGTCCGCTCTCCAGGGCGCGGCGCACGATGAACTTGGCGCACTCGATGTCGGCAATCTGCAATCCGCACATCAGTCCCATGCCGCGGACTTCGCGGATGACCGTGTGTCCCTGCTGCAATTCGATGAGGCGGGCGAGCAGGTATCCGCCCATGTCGCGCACGTGCGCCAGCAGGTGTTCGCGCTCCAGCGTGTCGAGGAACGCGCAGGCGACGGCGCAGGCCAGCGGCCCGCCGCCGAAAGTGGTGCCGTGCAGGCCGGGATGGATGGCGCTCGCGACTTCGTTGGTCGTCAGGATCGCGCCAAGCGGCAAACCGGCGGCCAGCGGCTTGGCGATCGTGACGACGTCGGGCTTGATGCCGAAGTGTTCGTAGGCGAAGTAACGGCCGGTGCGTCCCAGCCCGCACTGGATCTCGTCGGCGATGAGCAGCGCGCCCGACCTGCGGGTGAGCGCGCGCGCGCGCCGCAGGAACTCGCGCCCGAGTGGGTTCACGCCGCCCTCCCCCTGCACAGGCTCAAGCAGGATGGCGCAGACGCTGGAGTCGAACTGCCGCTCCAGGTCCTTGACGTCGTTGAAGCGGACAAAGCGGACGCCGGGCACGAGCGGCCCGAAGGGCTCGCGATATTTCTTCGTCCACGTGGCCGAAAGCGCGGCAAAGGTGCGGCCGTGGAACGAATTTTCGACCGCGAGGAGGCGCCACCGCGGGCGGTGTCCGTTGTTGGAGCGGCGCCGCGCGTAGGCGCGCGCCAGCTTGATGGCGCCTTCCACGGCCTCGGTGCCGCTGTTGGTGAAAAACACGCGCTCAAGGTCGGAGAAGCGCGTGAGCTTGGCCGCGAGCGCGGCCTGATAGTCGTGGAAGAACAGGTTCGAAACGTGAATCAGCTTGTCCGCCTGGTCATGGAGCGCCTTGCGGACCGCCGGATGTCCGTAGCCGAGCGCGTTCACGCCGATCCCGCTCAGGAAGTCGAGATAGCGGCGGCCGTGGTCGTCGTACAGGTACATGCCTTCGCCACGCTTCAGCAGCACCTTGTGCCGTTCATAGGTCGGCAACAGCAGGCCGGCTTCGGCCCGCTCGACGGATGTGAGGCTCACTGGACCATGACCTCCGTTCCCGCATCGATGCGCGAGTAGTAGAAGTCAGGCAGGACCTCAACTTGATCGGCAGGAAGAATGCGTACGCGGCCAACGCCGCGCGAAAGCGCCTGGCGGCAGGCTTCCAGCTTGGGCAGCATGCCGCCGTTGACCACCGCGGAACTGACCAGCTCGGGAATATCGCGGACAACCAGCCAGCGCATGACGCCGCCATCGGCGCCGCGCACGCCGGGCACGTCGGTGAGGAAAATGAGCGCGTTCGCCTTGCAGGCGATGGCGCAGGCGGCGGCCATCTGGTCGGCGTTGACGTTGTAATACTGACCGTCGGTGCCGAGCGCGACGCTCGACAGCACCGGCACGCCGCCCGCCTGCCAGATGGCCTCGAGCCAGCGCGAGTCGGTGGCGGCAATTTCGCCAACGAAGCCGAGGTCTACACCGCCCTCCTTCTTCTTGCGCGCGCGAAAGGAGACGCCGTCGCCGCCGGAGAGCCCGACAGCGGCCACGCCGGCCGCGGCCAGCGCGGCGACGACCGTCTTGTTCACCTGGCCGGCGAGGACCATAACGGCAACGTCGCGGGTTTCGGCGTCGGTGACGCGCAGCCCGTTCACGAACTCGCTCGTCTTGCCAAGCTGCTTCAGCGTGCGCGTAAGCGCCGCGCCGCCGCCGTGCACGAGCGCGACCTGGTGGCCTTCCTTCACCAGACCGGCGACCGAGCGCATGCAGCGGGCCAGCAGCTCGGGCTGCTCGATGGCCGATCCGCCAACTTTCACGACGACCCTCACTGGAGTCCCTCCCGCTCGTCGAACCCGAACATCAGGTTCATGTTCTGCACGGCTTGTCCTGCAGCACCTTTCAGCAGGTTGTCGAGGCAGGAGACGACGACCAGGCGGCGCCCGTCGGGCGCGAGCGTGAATCCGACATCGCAGAAATTGGTGTGCGCCGAGTGCTGAATTTGCGGCAGCCTGCCCGGCGCGAAGACGCGCACGAACGGCGACGCGGCGTAAAAGTCGCGGAATGCAGCGTGAATCTCGGCCACTGTGGCGGGCTTCGCCAGGCGCACGTAAATCGTGGACAGAATCCCGCGCGGGATGGGCAGCAGGTGCGGCGTAAACGTCAGCTCGCTGCTTTCCAGGCCGAGCTGCTCCAGCATCTCGCCCGTATGGCGATGCGCGAAAACGTTGTAGGCGCTGAGATTGTCGGCGACCTCGACGAAGTGCGTCTTCTGCGTGGGCGCCTTGCCTGCGCCGCTCACGCCGCTCTTGGAATCGGCGATCACGCCGTGCTCGCGATCAATCCATCCGCCGCGCGCCAGCGGCACAAGCCCGAGAATCACAGAAGTGGAATAGCAGCCGGGATTGGCGACGATCTGCGCGTCGGCGATGGCGGCGGCATGCATCTCCGGCAGGCCGTAGACGGCGTGCTGCATGAGCCGCTCGGCAGCGACCGCGTCGGCGTCTTCAAACTTGTAGATGGCGCGGTTCTCGGCCCGGCGCAGGCGCCACGCGCCGCTCAAGTCAATTACGCGCAGGCCGCGGCGCTCGGCCTCGGGCATCCATGCGCGCGAAATCTCGTGGGGCGTGGAGAGAAACAGCACGTCCACGCCGCGGGCGGCCAGCGCCTCCCACGAGAACGGCTCCAGCGGATACGAGCCGTTGCCCGAGCCGTGCGAATTGGCGATCTGCGGATAGGCGTCATCCAGGTTCCCCGCCTCGGCGCCTTCGCGCGAGAGCAGCAGGGGCTTCTTCATCCGTGGGTGGCGCAGCAGCAGACGCGTCAGCTCGAAGCCGGCGTAGCCGGTGGCGCCCACAACGGCGCTTTGCAGCAGCGCGGTTCCGCGCTGCGCCGCCGAACGCGGCGCCATCTTGACGGTTGTGCTCACGGCGCAATCACCCCGCGAATGCGCGCCGCAACCTTGCCGCAGTTGCGGCTGTTGGTCGCGATGATAAGGATGGTGTCGTCGCCGCCGATCGTGCCCAGGACCTCGGGCCAGGATTCACTGTCAAGCGCGGCCGCCACGGGCTGCGCGCTGCCGGGCGCGGTTTTCAGCACGAGCAGGTTTCCCGCCGGGCGCAGATCTACCACGAATTCGCGCAGCAGGCGCTCGAGCGACGGCAGCACGCGCGTGAGCGGCGCCTCTTCGGCAGCCGGCGCGTAGCCTTCCTGCGTCTTCACCAGACCGAGTTCGTTGACGTCCCGGGAGAGCGTGGCCTGCGTCACGCGCAGGCCGGCCTTGTGCAGTTCGCGGCGCAGCGCGTCCTGGCTGGAGACGGGGGTCTCCGCGACGATCTCAAGGATCCTCTGCTGCCTGAGAGCTTTCGACATCTACGCTGACGTCACCTGCACAATGAATAATTATTCACTACAAGGTATATTTATGCTTTCGCGAATGTCAAGGAAAATCTGCCGGCCGCAGCCAAAAAGCCAATGCACAACTTCCGCTGCGATGCGCCGGGCGCCACCTCATGAGTCGCGGCCCCCCAGCGCGGCGAGCAGACTCGGCACTACCCGCGACCGGCGCCGGCTTCCCCGACGAGGTCGTGGTCCGCTGCGCGGCGCTGCCGACACCGGCGATGGGCCGGGCCAATGCGTGCGGAAGGCGGGCGCACATCGAACGAATACGAGAATGGTGGTGGCGGGCGGCTTTGATCCATAATGAAGCGTCAGGCCGGACGCCTTCCGGCAGGTGATGTCACGCGGCTTGTGTAAATAGCTTGAGGGTGCGGGTTTTCCATTCCAGGGTAAATCTCTGGAAAATGGAGTAGATGATTCGGTCCACGCTTTTGACGTTCACAAAGCACACCATCGGTCGGGTTCGTCGGCGCA
>DASRER010000011.1 GCA_035651995.1 Terriglobales bacterium
CGTCGGCTCGTCGCTTCTCGCGCAGCAGTGGCCGGATCGCTTCCCACTGCGCATCGCTCAGGTGCATGCATCGGGTTTGCTCTAAATCGTTGCTGGATCAAAGTGTTAAGTCAGTTTCTCTATTTATGAGATAGGTTCTAGTCCTTCAGCACCTGCCGGGCGATCACCAGCCGCTGGATCTCGCTCGTGCCTTCGCCGATGGTGCAAAGCTTGACGTCGCGATAGAACTTCTCCGCCGGGTAGTCCTTGATGAAGCCGTAGCCGCCGTGGATCTGCACGCTTTCGTTGGCGCAGCGCACGGCCACTTCGCTGGCGTAGAGCTTGGCCATGCTGGATTCGAGTGTAGTTTTCCTGCCGGCGTCTTTGAGCGAGGCCGAGCGCAGCGTGAGCAGGCGGGCGGCGTCGATTTCGGTGGCCATGTCGGCCAGCTTCCACTGGATGGCCTGGAATTCGCTGATGGGCCTTCCGAACTGTTTGCGTTCTTTTGAATATTTCAGCGCGGCTTCGTAGGCGCCCTGCGCCATGCCAAGCGAGAGCGCGGCGATGGAGATGCGCCCTCCATCGAGCACCCGCATGGCGTCAATGAATCCGTCACCTTCCTTGCCCAGCAGGTTCTCGGCGGGGATGACGCAGTCTTCGAAGATGAGTTCGGCGGTATCGGAGGCGCGCAGGCCGAGCTTGTTTTCTTTCTTGCCGGCGCGGAAGCCTTTCGTGCCTTTGTCCACCACGAAGGCGGAGAGACCGTGCGTGTGCGCCGCCTTGTCGGTGACGGCAATGACCACGGCGACATCGGCGTAGTGGCCGTTGGTGATGAACGTCTTGGTGCCGTTCAGCACCCAGTTGTTGCCTTTGCGCACGGCGGTCATGCGCGCGCTGCCGGCGTCGGAACCCGAGCCGGGTTCGGTCAGGCCCCACGCGCCGATGAATTCGCCCGTCGCCAGCCTGGGGATGTACTTGCGCTTCTGCGCCTCGCTCCCGGCGAGGTAGATGTGGTTGGAGCACAGCGAGGTGTGCGCGGCCACGACGATGCCGACCGACCCGTCAACGCGCGAGAGCTCCTCGATGATGGTGACGTACTCCACGTAGCCCATCTCGGCGCCGCCGTACTCGGCGGGGAAAATCGCGCCCATGAAGCCGAGGCGCCCGAGTTCCTTCACAATTTCCAGCGGGAAGTGCGAGGCTTCGTCCCATTCCTGGACGTGGGGCGCGATCTCGCGCTCGGCGAACTCGCGCACGCTGCGGCGCAGCTGCTGCTGCTCATCGGAGAATTCGAAGTTCAAGGCCGTGCCTCCGGGCGATGGTCCCTCCGCCCATAAGAGAATCGAATCAGTGCATAAGCACCATTTATAGCACGCCGGTGGCCTGGCTGGAAGTTACGTTTGTGCCGCGCTCCCGGCCCCTCTTTGGCCATGCGTTCTCGTGTCTCGGCGCCTCCGCTGTGAGTTCATGGCCGCCGCGCGGCGAACTCGGCGATGCCTTCGTCAATCGCCGGCATCGGGCGGCCCAGCGCGGCAGTGATCTTGGCGGTGTTCAGCGAGGCGTTTTTCGGGCGCGGGGCGCGCAGCCCGGCCGAGTCGACGCTCACCGGCCGAACCAGCCCGGGATCGAAGCCAAACTGGCGGGCGAGGCGGCGGCAGAATTCGTACTTCGAGCAGGCGTCGGCCGAGGCGACGTGCCAGATGCCGGCCAGCGAGCGGCCGATCGCGCAGAGCATGATCTCGCTCAACGTCCAGACCGGGAGCGGCGTAAAGATGACGTCAGCGTAGCCGGTCATGGCGCTTCCCTGCCCGAGGCGGCGAAACACGAGTTCGGCGAGGTTTGGCTTTTTCGCGCCCCATCCGATGAGCGTGGTGCGCACGCTTAGATTGCCGGGGGAAGCCGCCAGCACGGCCTGCTCGCCTGCCAGCTTTGCGCGCGCGTAGACACTGATTGGATTTGTCGCATCGGTCTCAGAGTAGTTGCCGCGGGCGCCGTCGAAAACCGAATCGGTGGAGACATAGAGAACGCGCGAGCCGGCCCGCGCGGCCGCCTGGGCGATGTTGCGCGTGGCGTCGGCGTTCACCGCCCAGGCTTCATCGGGATGGTCTTCGCAGAAGTCGGGGCTGGCGTGGGCTGCGGCGTGGATGATCCAGCCGGCGCGGGTCGTTTCGATCAGCGCGGCGATGGCCGCGTGATCTTTCAGGTCGGCGGTAACAATTCTGGCGCCGGGCGTGTGCGCCGGCGGCGAATGATACAGCGCGGTGACGGCGTGCCCGTGCGCGACCGCGGCCTCGACGGCCGCTTTGCCGAGGAGTCCGCCGGCGCCGGTGATGAGGAGTGTGCTCATGCGGATTGTGAAGTCATGCTGAGCGGGGGTGAACGCGCCGCTCGCGCGGTCACCGGAGCATCCCTGCTTCATGCGAGAGCGTTGGGTCGGGTAGGGATCCTTCGACTCGTCCTCGCTGTCGCTCGGCCTTCGCTCAGGATGACAGTTAGAGCATACCAACCTCCCCCGCCTTACCTGCTCCCGCCGCTCCCGCCTTGCCTGCTCCCGCCTTGCCTGCTCTCCCGCCTTGCCTGCTCCGCCTTGCCTGCTCCCGCCGCCCCCGCGTATGTTTTCCCTTCGCGGAAAAGCGTTTCACACACAGGACACGAAGGTCACACGAAGGCACACATGAAGCGCGCCATATTGCTTACTTTTTTTCTCGTCGCGGCCACCGTGGCCGCCACCACCGTTGCCGCCCAGCAATCCAGTCCCGATCTGTTCCGCGAGATGCGCTGGCGCATGATCGGGCCGTTTCGCGGGGGCCGGACGGTGCCGATGGTGGGCGTGCCGTCGCAGCCCAACGTCTTCTATATAGGCGTGAACAACGGCGGCGTCTTCAAGACCACCGATGCGGGACGGACGTGGTGGTCCATTTTCGACGACCAGCCGACGCAGTCGGTGGGCGCGGTGGCCGTGGCCCCGTCGGACCCCAACATTCTTTATGTGGGCAGCGGCGAGGGGTTGCAGCGGCCCGATCTTTCGGTCGGCGACGGAATCTACAGAACTGGCGACGGCGGAAGGACGTGGCAGCACCTTGGCCTGCGCGACGGCCAGCAGATCGCCCAGATCATCGTTGATCCGAAGGACCCGGACCGCCTGCTGGTCGCCGTGCTCGGGCACCCGTATGGTCCGAACGCGGAGCGCGGCGTTTTTCGCTCGCTCGACGGCGGCAAGACGTTCCAGAAGGTCCTTTACAAGGATGAGAACACCGGCGCGGTGGACCTGGCGTTCGATCCCGCGAACGCGCAAACCGTTTACGCGGCGCTGTGGGCGCAGCGGCTGGCGCCGTGGGAAAACGGCGTGTGGCAGGGCAAGACGAGCGGGCTGTACAAGTCAACCGACGGCGGCACGACGTGGCGACAGCTCACCAAGGGCCTGCCCGGCGCGGCGGATGACCTGGGGCGCATCGGGCTGGGCGTGGCGCCTTCGAACGGCAAGATCATTTACGCGATGGTGGACGCGCCGAAGCTGGCGGGCGTGTATCGCTCTGACGACGCGGGCGAGACGTGGCGGCGGGTGAATTCCGATGCGCGCGTCTCCGAGCGCGGCTCGGACTTCGCCGAGATCAAGCCTGATCCGAAGGACCCCGAGATCGTTTACGTGGCCGGCATTCAGACATTCCGCTCGACCGACGGCGGAAAAACGTTTGTCGGATGGAAGGGCGCGCCCGGCGGCGACGACTATCACCGCCTCTGGATCAATCCCGAGCATCCGGAGATCATCGCGATCGCCAGCGACCAGGGCGCGACGATTTCCGTCAACGGTGGCGCGACCTGGAGCAGCTGGTACAACCAGCCGAGCGCGCAGTTCTACCACGTGATCACCGACAACCAGTTTCCCTACTGGGTGTACGGCGGGCAGCAGGAGTCGGGTTCGGCAGCGGTGGCGAGCCGCGGCGATTCGGGCGCGATCACGTTTCGCGACTGGCATCCGGTGGGGGTGGAGGAGTACGGCTACGTGGCGCCCGATCCGCGCGATCCCAACATCATTTATGGCGGCAAGGCGTCGCGCTACGACGCGCGCACCGGCCAGACGCAGGATGTGGCGCCGGAACTGGTGCGCTCGGGCAAGGTTCGTTTCCTGCGGACCGAGCCGATCCTGTTTTCGCCGAAGGACCCCAGCGTGCTGTATCTGGCCGGCAACGTCCTGTTCAAGACGACCGATGGCGGGCACTCGTGGGGCGTGATCTCGCCGGACCTGAGCCGTCCCGATCCCGGCGTGCCGCAGAATTTCGCGGTGTTCACGCAGGATGGGCACAAAGTTGACCGCCGGGGGGTGATTTACGCCGTGGCGCCCAGCTTCCAGGATGTCAACGTGATCTGGGCCGGCACGGACGACGGCCTGATTCACGTGACGCGCGATGGCGGGCAGACATGGACGAACGTGACGCCGCCGGAACTCACCGCGTGGAGCAAGGTCGCGCAACTGGAGACCTCGCACTGGGACGACCACGCCTGCTATGCGGCGATCAACCGCATCCGGCTCGACGACCTGAGGCCGTACATCTATCGCACGCGCGACGGCGGCAGGACGTGGCAGCTCATCACCGCCGGGCTTCCGGCGAACGAGCCGGTGAACACGGTGAAGGAAGACCCCGAGCGGCGCGGGCTGCTGTTCGCCGGCACCGAGCGCAGCGTGTACGTGAGCTTCGACGACGGCGATCACTGGCAGTCGCTGCGTCAGAACCTGCCGGCGACTTCGATTCGCGACCTGGTGGTGCACAACGATGACATCGTGGTGGGCACGCACGGGCGCGGGTTCTGGATCCTGGACGACATCACGCCGCTGCGGCAGGTGAACGCCGAAGTTACTGGCGGCAGCGCGTTCCTGTTCAAACCGCAAGTGGCGATTCGCGTCCGCCGCTCGACCTACACCGACACGCCGCTGCCGCCGGAGGAGCCCGCCGGCGAAAACCCGCCCGACGGCGCGATGATCCACTACTGGCTGCCGGCGCCCGTGAAGGAGTTGACGCTGGAGATCGTCGACGGCAGCGGTGACATTGTCCGCCGCTACTCCAGCGCCGACCGGCCGGCGCCGGTGGATGAGAAGAAGCTGCGCCATCCCATGTACTGGGTGGAGCAGCCGCAGAGGTTGTCGGCGGCCGCGGGCATGCATCGGTTCGTGTGGGACCTGCACTGGCCGGAGCCGAAACTGGAGCGCGACTATCCCATTGCGGCGATCGTGCACCGGACGCCGCTGGCGCCGAAGGGCCCGCGGGCGCTGCCGGGCGAGTACACCGTCCGTCTGACCGCCGACGGGAAGGCGTACACGCAGCCGCTCACGGTAAAGATGGACCCGCGCGTGACGGCAACTCCGGAGTCGCTGCGCCGCATGTTCACGCTCGAGCAGCAGATCACGGCGATGGCGGAGGAGGACCACAAAGCGCTGGAGCAGGCGCGCGCCCTGCGCAAGCAGATTGCGGCCGTGCGTCCGGGGGCTGCTGCGGCCGGCGCGGCGCTCGACGATCTTGACGGCAAGCTGCAGCAGCTCGAATCGGGCCAGCGGCGGCGCGGAGGCGGCGGGGCCGGCCCCACAACCGCTGGCGCCAGCACCGCGGCGCCGGGACCAGCATCTCTCGCGTCGGTCAATGCCAACCTCAAGTCGGTGTACGACGCGGTGGATTCTGCCGACGCCGAACCGACGGCGCAAGCCGTCTCGGACCTGGCCCGGGTCATGCAGGATTGGAAGGACGCGATGGATCGCTGGATGGCGGTGCAGGCGGGCGAACTGGCTTCCACCAACGCGGAGTTGAAGAAGGCGGGGCTTGCGGAGTTGAAGGTGGAGTGATTGCTTCCCGCTCAACAGTGTCTCCGAGCGCTGCAACGGCAACTTCCACTATGACGCCACGCAGGTGGTGATCGCCCTGGCCTGAGCCTCCTGCCAAAGTATCTTGCGCCTGTCTTCTTCCAGGAATTGTTCCGTCCGCTCCCGTTTCAGGAAACAAAACCTGCCAAGCAATGCCGGTCAATGACTTACGTAACTGGAGCCGCGCCCCAGAATGCACTAAAATCGGTGCCAAATTGGCATAACTCTGTCAGCCAGGCCGTTTGCGGGCAGAGCACCGCCAAGCTGCTTCCAGTACAAGGCTCCGCGCCTGCAGGTTAAACCCGAACGCGGGGCCCATGGAGCCATGCTCAACGGCACAAACCAATGGCTGGCGGCCAGACGCTGGCGCATCTATGCCGCGCTGGTCCTGCTCGCTGTCCTGCCTCTGCTTCTGTTTCTCTATTCGGCTGACCGGTTTCTGCGCAAGTACACCAACGACAGCCTGACCCGCCAAAGCCATGTAGCGGGAGACGCGGTAGCGCGCATCCTGCTCGAGTACCTGGCCAGCGGCGAGGCATTCCTCTCTTCGGTCGCTGCCGAACCCGGCTTCAACGTTGCCGCCGGCCGCGGCGACACGAAGGCGATGTCGGGCAGCCTCGGGCAGGCTTGCCGCCTGCAGCCCGACTTCACCTATTGCGCCGTGTACGACGCGCAGGGCCGGCTGCTGGTGGCCTATCCGGCCGGCGTTCGCGCCGACGCCGCGACGCCGGTGTGGTTTCCGGCATTTGCGCGCAGCCAGCGCGCTCAAATCTCCGGCGTTCATCCCTCGCCGCTGGGCAAGGGCGAGCCGGTGCTGGCGGCGGTGGTCCCCATTTTCGACGCGCATGGCAGGCCGCTGGGCGCGCTGGCCGGCTACTACCGGCTCTCGGCCATCCAGGGATGGCTGAAGCGCTGGACTCCAAGCGGCACGCGCTGGATCACGGTGGTGGACCAGCACCGCCAGGCGGTCGCCGAGCCGGGTGACGCAGCGCGTGTGCGTCCTGACGTGAAGGACTTCCCTGCCGTCGCGCGCGCGCTGGCCGGCAACCGCGGCAGCGCCTTCTACGACCGCGGAGGCGTGCGGTCGCTGGTGGTCCACCAGCCGATCCCGGCGCTGCATTGGGCGGTGCTCATCCAGTTGCCGGTGGACGAAGTGAACCAGGCGCTGTGGAAATTTGAGAAGCCGCTTGCGCTGGCTGCGCTGGCGTTCATCGGGCTGGCCGCCCTGTTCGGATATGCGGGCGCGTTCCTCTATCGCAAGCTGCGAAAGAGCGAGCTGCGCCTGCGCCTGGATTTGATGGCCAGGTCGGAGCGCCGCTATCGCCAGCTGTTCGACACAAACCCGCAGCCCATGTGGGTGTACGACCTGGAGTCGCTGAAGTTCCTCGATGTGAATGAGGCCGCGATCCACGCTTACGGCTACACGCGCGACGAGTTCCGCGCCATGACCATCAAGGACATCCGTCCGCCGGAAGACGTGCCCGAGCTGTTGCACAGCATCGCCAGCTCCGAAGGCCAGAACCAACTGGATCGGGTCGGCGTATGGCGGCATCGCAAGAAGGATGGATCGCTGATCGCGGTGGAAATCCGCCAGCACCGCATCGAGATCGATGGCCGGCCCGCCGGGCTGATCCTGGCCACCGACATCTCCGAGAAAAAGCTGCTGGAAGAACGCCTGCGCCTGGCCGAGCGCATGGAAGCCGTGGGCCGGCTGGCGGGCGGCGTGGCGCACGACTTCAACAACCTGCTGGGCGTCATCATCGGCTACAGCGACCTGCTGCTGGAGCAGGTGCCCGCCGGGCACGCGCTGCGCCGCCGCGTGGAAGAAATCAAGGCGGCCGGCGACCGCGCCGCCGCGCTCACGCGGCAACTGCTCGCCTTCAGCCGCAAACAGGTGCTCGAGCCCAAAGTGCTCGACCTGAACGGCGTGGTGGGCAGCATGAGCAGCATGCTGCTGCGGCTGATCGGCGAAAACATTGAGCTGGTCACGGTCCTCGATCCGCGCGCCGCCAAGGTGAAGGCCGATCCGTCGCAGCTCGAGCAGGTCATCATGAACCTGGCGGTCAACGCGCGCGACGCCATGCCCCGCGGCGGCAAGCTGACGCTGGAGACCCAGACGGTCGTCATCGGGGAAAACGATGGCCGCCACATCGTCCAGATGCCGCCCGGGCGATACACCATGCTCGCCGTCAGCGACACCGGCATCGGCATGGACGCGGAGACGCGCAAGAGGATCTTCGAGCCCTTCTTCACCACCAAGGAAAAAGACAAGGGCACCGGCCTGGGCCTGGCCACGGTCTATGGCATCGTGAAGCAGAGCAACGGATACATCTGGGTGTACAGCGAGGTAGGCAAGGGCACCACGTTCAAGGTCTACCTGCCCGCCGAGACGGTGGAAGAGCCGGTGGTCGAAGCCCCGCCCGCGCCGCCGCCCATTCCCACCGGCTCGGAGACCATCCTGCTGGTGGAAGACGCGGCCTCGCTGCGCGAGCTGAGCCGCGAACTGCTGGAAGCGATGGGCTACAGTGTGCTGGAAGCCGCCCACGGCGCCGAGGCGCTGCGCGTGGCCGAAGAGCACGCCGGCCAGATCAACCTGCTGATGACCGACATGATCATGCCGGGCATAACCGGGCGCGAGCTGGCCGACCAGTTGCGCGCGTCGCAACGCGGGCTCAAGGTGCTGTTCATCTCCGGCTACACGGAAAACGCCGTAGCGCAGCACGAGGAACTCTCGCCCGACGCCGGCTTCCTGCAAAAGCCGTTCTCGCGCGAGTCGCTGGCGCGCAAACTGCGCGAGGTGCTGAAGAAGCCGGACGCGGTGTCGCACGAGGCGTGATCCGGCGTCACTTCACAGCGGCAGTTCACATCCACCCTGTCAAGCCCGGTCAGCCACCAAACGGTCTTTAACCCAAACGAAACACGGACGATAAATATCCCGCGCGCTTTCCCATTTTCCCCGCCCAATTTGCTACTCTGAATGTAGATACCCGGCTCGAGGACACACCCTCGCCGCCGGGTTTTGTTATTTGACAACTTGATGAGCCGCTTGGGTTTAAGACCTCGGTCTTAACTGTGCCTGTTTTCACAGTCTTACCGAGAACGTGCCGCGCAAGCTGCTGAAAACACCTGGGAGCACCCGGGGGGGTGGGGGGTGGGGGTTGCCCAGCAGCTTCCACAGCTATTTTGAAGTCGCGGCCGCGCGCTCCTTCTGGAATTCGTATCCCGCCGTGGCTTTCGGCAGGAGCATGGTGAGGCAGCCGCCGGCGATCAAACTGACGGCGAGCGCGGCCATGCCGTAGTTCATGTTGCCGCCGGTTTCTCTCGCGATCCAGCCGACCAGCACCGGGCCGACGAACCCTCCCAGGTTGCCGATGCCGTTGATCACGCCGCGCGCGCCGCCCACCACGCCGGGCGCGAACACCAGCGCGGGGCTGGACCAGAACGGACTCTGCATGCCCTTCGAGAGCAGTCCGGCGACGACAATCATCGAGTACGCGATCCACACGCGGTGCGCGAACACGGTGACCAGTCCGAGCGCAACGCCGAAACCCCACAACGACACAGCGCACCACAGGCGGCGGTTGCCTTTCACGTCGGAAGCCGCGCCGAAGATGTAGACGCCGGCGATGGCGGCCACCAGCGGCGGCGCGCTCAGCCAGCCCACGCTGGTCAGGCTTTGCCGGGTCAGGTCTTTGAGGATGCTCGGCAGCCAGAGCAGGTATCCGTATTGGCCGGTGGTGTAGCAGAGGTAGAGCCCGATCATGATCCACAGGTTTTGGTCGGCGAGCAGCCGGCCGTAGCCCGCTTGAGCGCTGCCTGACGCCGGTGGCGCGGCCTCGCGCCTGGCCTTCTCGGCGCTCA
>DASRER010000012.1 GCA_035651995.1 Terriglobales bacterium
TGCGCCGACGAACCCGACCGATGGTGTGCTTTGTGAACGTCAAAAGCGTGGACCGAATCATCTACTCCATTTTCCAGAGATTTACCCTGGAATGGAAAACCCGCACCCTCAAGCTATTTACACAAGCCGCGTGACATCACCAAGGCCCGAGTGCAGGTTGACAGTCCGAGGGAGACTCTGTAGATTGGTTGCGATAGCAAAGGAGGGGCGGTTTGAAGAATGCGCGCCAGACGATGGGACGAGCGGCAGCGATGCACACCTGCGCCTGTTGTCCTGCCATCTCATTCGGCGCGTGGAGGTCGCTGACCTAAGCCTTAGCTATATCAGGTTTTCAAGAGGCCCACTCGCTACAACCGGCTGAGTGGGTCTTTTACTTTTTGGAGCGA
Organism: Terriglobales bacterium; assembly: GCA_035651995.1. Taxonomy (NCBI): domain Bacteria; kingdom Pseudomonadati; phylum Acidobacteriota; class Terriglobia; order Terriglobales; species Terriglobales bacterium. The sequence continues at coordinate 387 of DASRER010000012.1, forward strand.
GCACGCGATGTCAACTGAAGGCCTCAAGATCCATGTTCCGGCGCCTCTACGTCAGTACGTCGATGGCCAGGCGGCGATTGCGGTCTCTGGCCAAACCGTCGGCGAGGCCCTTACCCGCTTGACGCGGCTTCATCCCGATTTGCGGCGTCATCTTTATCAGGGCGGCAAGCAGCGCGCCTCCGTGAACGTCTACGTCAACGATGAAGACGTTCGTTATCTCGGCAAAGAAAACACACCGCTGCAGACAGGGGATGTGATCTCCATCGCGCCTTCGATCGCCGGGGGCGCCGGTGTCTGTCGTGCCATGTGTTGTTGCGCAGGTGCCCATACACGCCCACGGCGATACCGATGATCTAGCCAGCAGGGATTTCAAGATCAGGGCCATCGCCAGACAGCAGCGGCGATGGCTTTTGTGTTTGTGCAGAGAAATGGCATTGACCCATACCCAACTCGATCACCTGAAGCGGCTGGAAGCGGAGAGCATTTTCATCCTGCGCGAGGCAGTCGCCGAGTTCGCTCGCCCGGTCATGCTGTATTCGATCGGGAAAGACTCTTCCGTCATGCTCCGGCTGGCGCAGAAGGCCTTCTTCCCCGCGCCGATCCCATTCTCGCTGCTGCACATCGACACCAGCTACAAGTTCCGCGAGATGATCGCGTTTCGCGATTCGTACGCGCGACAGATCGGCGCCGAGCTGATCGTCCACACCCATCGCCAGGCGCTCGACGACGGCGCCAATCCGTATTCGCTGGGAACCCAGAAATGCTGCGGCCTGCTGAAGACGCGCGCGCTGCTGGATGCCCTGGCTGCGGGCGGCTTCGACGCCGCGTTTGGCGGCGCGCGGCGCGACGAAGAGAAGTCGCGCGCCAAAGAACGCGTGTATTCGTTCCGCGACCGCCAGGGGCAGTGGGACCCGAAGAACCAAAGGCCGGAGCTGTGGAGCCTGTACAACGGCCGGCATCAGCCGGGCGAGAGCATTCGCGTCTTTCCGCTGTCGAACTGGACGGAGCTCGACGTCTGGCTCTACATCCAGGCCGAGCAGATTCCCATCGTGCCGCTCTACTTCGCCAAGGAGCGCGAGGTCGTCCTGCGCGGCGAATCAATCCTGTTGCTCGATAGTGGCGTCCGCCTGCTGCCAGGCGAGAAAACACAAAAACTGAAGGTCCGCCTGCGGTCCCTGGGCTGCGCCCCGTGCAGTGGCGCCATCCGCTCGGAGGCCGACTCGATCACCGCGATTATCGAAGAGATGGCCTCGTTTCGCCGCTCGGAGCGCGAGAACCGGGTCATCGATCACGACGAGGAGGGCTCGATGGAGCTGAAGAAGCGCGAGGGCTACTTCTGATGGCAGACCTAATCCTTCCACGTCAGTGGGGGCCGACAGCTGACGTGATTCCGCTCCCTCGAACGGACGGCCTGTTCCGTTTTACGACGGCAGGCAGCGTCGATGACGGTAAGTCCACGCTGATCGGCCGCCTGCTGTATGACACACAAACCGTCTATGAGGATCAGGTCGATTCGGTGCGCAAGAGCCGCATCAATCGCTCGACGGGACCGCTCGATTTTTCACTGCTGACCGATGGCCTGCGCGCGGAGCGCGAACAGGGCATCACAATCGACGTCGCCTACCGCTACTTTTCTACACCCCGCCGTAAGTTCATCATCGCCGATACGCCCGGGCACGAGCAGTACACGCGCAACATGGTGACGGGCGCCTCCACCGCGGACGCCGCCGTCGTCCTGATTGACGCCACCAGAGGCCTGCTTCCCCAGTCGCGCCGGCACGCCTACATCGCGAACCTGCTTGGCATCCGGCACCTCATCTTCGCGGTGAACAAGATGGATATGGTGGGCTACGACCAGGCGGTCTTCCGCCGCATCGAAAGCGCAGCTCAGGGCCTTGCCGGGCGGCTCGGCTTGCCCGATGCCTGCGTCGTGCCGGTCAGCGCCCTCGAAGGCGACAATGTCGCGCGCCGGAGCCGCCGCATGGATTGGTTCAGCGGCCCGTCGCTCCTGGAGTTGCTGGAGGTCCTGCCCGCGGCGGAGCAGCGGCGCGACGACTCGCCTCTGCGTTTACCGATCCAGTATGTCATCCGTCCAAACGCATCTTTCCGTGGCTTTGCTGGACGAATCGCAGCTGGAACCCTGTCCCCAGGCGATGCCGTCCTAGCGCTGCCGTCGGGGCTGCAGACGCGCATCCGCTCGATCGTAAGTTACGACGGCGATCGCCAATCGGCGACAGCGGGCGAGTCGATCACCGTAACGCTCGACGATGAGATCGATCTGGGCCGCGGCGACCTACTGGTCTCCCCGCAGGCCGCGCCTGCGGTGTCGCGGCGCGTCCGCGCCACTTTGGTCTGGATGCATGCCGAGCCGCTGGATCGCAACCGCTTCTACCTGCTGAAGCACACGACCCGAATGGTGCGGGCGCGCATCGCCAAGCTACTTCATCGCATCGACGTCGAGACGTTTGCCACGACGCCCGCCGAGACGCTTTCGCTCAACGACATTGCGAGCGCCGAAGTCGAGGCCATGTTGCCGCTCTGGTTCGATCCCTACCGCTTCAACCGAACCATGGGGAGCTTCATCCTGATTGATCCGATCTCAAATGCCACGGTAGCAGGGGGAATGATTGAGCGAAGTGTTGCGGCAGAGCAGAAACTCAGCAGCCACCCCAAACCTGTCTCCGCGGCGGAACGTCAGGCACGCTTCGGTCACCGCGCAGCCGCCGTCTGGATTGAGGGCGAGCCTCGTCTCGCCGAGCAACTCGAACGCGCGCTGTTCGATGAAGGCTGGCTGGTCCAGTTGATTTCGACGAGTGACTTCCGTCCCAGCGAGTTGCTGACAGTAGCCAAGGCCATGGGACTGGCAGGTGCGCTGACGATCTTCGCCGCATCCGCCGCCGGCAAAGCGCAGAGCACAGCGGTTGCGGCGTTGTTCGAGCACACGTTCTTCCTAGGCGGGCCGTCGGGCACTGGCGACCTGGAAGGGTTGCTCTCCGAGCTGCGGAGCTGGCGTTCAAGTCTTGATTCACAGAATCCTCGAAAGGAGATCGAAAGTGATTGAGGTCTTGATTGGACTTGGCGGCGGACTCCTGATCGGCTCTACCGGAATCGGTTCGGGGTCGCTGATCGCGCCGCTGCTGATCCTGGCGGGATATAGCCCTGCAACGGCGGTCGGCGCTGGTCTGGTGTCGCTGGTGGTCTCGAAGCTCACCGCCACCGAGCTTCATCGGCAAATGGGACACCTGCCCGGCCGCCGTGCGCTGCCGCTCGTCATCGGCGGTCTGGGCGGCGTCGCCCTGACTGCCCTCGGAACACGATTCGTCAGTCGCTGGGACGTGCAATTCGAGACGATCATGAAGCTTGCGCTCGGCGTCGGCTTGCTGGGCGTCGCCGCGACCCTGCTCATCCCGCGAAGCGCGGGATCGCAGCTGCGCCGAGCTTCACCCTTCACGGGCCATCCGGTGCTGCTGCTGTCTCTGGGTGCGGGAGTTGCGCTGGTCGTAGCACTCACGTCGGCGGGCGCTGGCGGTTTGCTCATTCCAGCCTTGCTGATCGTCACGCACTGGGAGCCGGCCGAACTGGCCGCCGTATCGAACTTCTATGGCACAGCCGTGGGCGCCGCCAGCATTCTTCTCTATGTCGGCTATCACAGCCTCAACTTCCCGCTCATTGGCCTGGTGCTGATCGGCTTGCTTCCGGGAGTGCTGTTGGGAACACGCCTTTCGCGGCGGATCTCACGTCCGTGGCTGACGCGCGGCGCGGGAGTCGTTGCCGGCTATCTGGGATGCGCGCTGCTCTGCTCGAGGTTCTGATGGAGGAATTCAGCGTGACCGAGACAGTAGAAAACGCTCGCGAAGTCGCGGAAGGCTGGAGCGCGGTGCTGGTGCTCGGCTGGGGATTCGAGCATTTCCACCCGCACATTGCGATTGCCTCCAGCTTCGGGCTGGAGGACGTGGTCCTGATCGATATCGCGGCCTCAATCAGGCCCGCATTGAGCATCTTCACCCTCGATACCGACTTTCTGTTTCCTGAGACGTACGAACTGATCGAGCGCGTGCAGGCCCGTTATGGAATCGTCGTCGAGCGCATCCGGCCGCCGCTTTCGCCGAGCGAGCAGGCCGCAAGCCACGGTGCGTCGCTCTGGCAGCGCGATCCCGACCTCTGCTGCCAGATCCGCAAAGTCGAACCGCTGCAACGCAAGTTGGCCACGCTGAAGGCTTGGGTGACGGGCATTCGCCGCGAGCAGTCGCCCACGCGTGCCCACGCGCAGAAGATCGAGTGGGACGCAAAGTTCGGCCTGGTCAAGCTCAACCCGCTGGCCGATTGGACCACGCCGCAGGTGTGGGACTACGTCCGCAATCGCGACCTGCCCTATAACCCGCTGCACGACCGCGGTTATCCCTCGATCGGATGCACGCACTGCACGCGCCCCGTCCAGCCGGGCGAAGACCCGCGCGCGGGGCGCTGGGCCGGATTCGGCAAAACCGAGTGCGGGCTGCATATCGCAGAGGAGAAAGATTAGGCATCTGGGCCTTTGTACTGAGAAATTTCATTGTGAGGGAGGCTTGCAAGTGGCAAGCTTTGGCGCTTTCGTGCGTCTGTGCTGAACGAATGGCTCACGCAAAAAACGGCCGGCTGAAGCAGAACCGAACCCATGCCGTCGAGTGCGGCGCTCGTAAGTTATTGAAACAATGGCGGGGACGACGGGACTCGAACCCGCGGCCTCTGCCGTGACAGGGCAGCGTTCTAACCAACTGAACTACGTCCCCGCTTTTGTTTGCGGTGGGTGAGCGGAAAACCCTTGCGATACTGGCGTTCCGTCGGTTGCCACGAATTCGCCAGCTGCATCCCATTCTCACGCAAAGTTGCTGCGCGACAATATTTTGTCGATTGTAACAGACAGAGGGTGTTTCGTCGCCCGCGGCTGCCTGATCCGATTCGCGAATTGTCATGCCGCGCGGCGATCACCGAGTTGGATTGAGGCATCTGTGTAGGCAGATGGGTGCGAGGGGGGCCTTATGGTCACAATGGCAACTCCGATGTTCATGGACCTGGAACGGCTTCGCCATCGCTGGGGCTGGTTCCTGGCGCTTGGAATCCTGATGATCGTGGCGGGGACGGTTGCGTTCTTCACGATGCCGGTGGCGACCCTGGCCGCCGTGCTGGTGCTGGGATGGGTCATGGCTTTCAGCGGCGCGGTGGAGCTGGTCCAGGCATTTCGAGTGCGCAAGCACGGCGGCAGCCTGTTTCTGCACATCGTGGGCGGAATTCTGGGTTTGGGGGTCGGCCTGCTCGTGGTCACGCATCCGGTGGCCGGCGCCCTGGCGTGGACGCTGTTGTTCGCGTCGTTCTTCACCGTGATCGGGCTGTTTCGGATCATCGCGTCCGCCAGCCTGAAGTTTCCGGGATGGGGCTGGGCGCTGTTCGACGGAATCGTCACGCTGGCGCTGGGCATCCTGATCTGGGCGCAGTGGCCGTGGTCCGGGCTGTGGTTCCTTGGCCTGGCCTTGGGCGTGTCGCTGGTGCTGCGCGGCTGGACCTACACGATGCTCGCCATCGGGCTTCGAACGATGCTGCGCGAGCCGTTGCCCGATATTCGACAGCGCGCCGCTTAAACCAGCCTCACCCGCAACCCTGCTGAAGTCTGACTTTGACTGCCACGACGAATTTCACGTTTTTTGTGCATCGCATTCATGCACCTTCCATCGAAGGGTGTAATGTCTTGAATGCGGTTCGAAGGGAGTCCACCTATGCCGAACCAGTCAAAGCCGGAGCCGCTGAAATCCACCCGACGCAAATTTCTCTCAGCCACGGGAAGCAGCGCGGCAGCCGCCGTGATGGCAAAGTACGCCAATGCTCGGCCGGGTAACGCGGTGGAAACGGCCGAAGCCCCGGTTGACGCCGGGGCGTCGAGCGCCGCGGGCGCAGTCGCGATCACGCTGCGCATTAACGGCAAAGACTCACAGCTTCGCATCGATCCGCGGAGCACGCTGCTGGATTGCATCCGCGAATCCGCCGTCCTGACCGGAACGAAGAAGGGTTGCGATCACGGGCAGTGCGGCGCTTGCACGGTGCATGTGAACGGCAGGCGCGTGGTGTCATGCCTGAGCCTGGCATTGATGCACGAGGGCGAGGAGATCACCACCATCGAGGGCCTGGGCGCGCCGGAGGCGCTGCATCCGATGCAGGCCGCGTTCCTGGCCTGCGACGGCTACCAGTGCGGATACTGCACTTCGGGCCAGATCATGTCGGCGGTGGCGCTGCTCAAAGAACCCTGCGGTCCCGACGACGCAGCGGTGAGGGAACTGATGAGCGGCAACATCTGCCGGTGCGGCGCCTACGCCAACATCATTGCAGCGATCCAGCAGGTCCGGAAGACCGCCTAGCGGCGAGGAGGGGCTGGTATGCACACGTTCGAATTCACGCGAGCTGAGAACGCGGCGTCGGCGGTGGCAACGGCGGCGCAGGCCAAGACGGCGCAGCAGGGCGCCGAGATAAGGTTCGTGGCCGGCGGCACGACGCTGATCGACCTGATGAAACTGAATGTGGAGACGCCGCAGCGGCTGATCGACATCAACCGGCTGCCATTCGACAAGATCGAGGAGCTGCCGAACGGCGAGCTGAAGGTTGGCGCCATGGTGCGCAACTCAGACCTGGCGCACCATCCGAAGGTGCAGCGCGACTATGCGGTGCTGTCGCAGGCGATCTTGTCGGGCGCATCGGCGCAGCTGCGCAACATGGCAACAACGGCGGGCAACATTCTTCAGCGGACGCGCTGCGTGTACTTCCGGGACACGGCAATGCCGTGCAACAAGCGGGAGCCGGGCACCGGTTGTCCGGCCATCACCGGCAGCAATCGCATGCTGGCGATCCTGGGTACGAGCCAACATTGCATCGCCACGAACCCCTCCGACATGTGCGTGGCGATGGCAGCGCTGGAGGCGACGATTCACGTGCAGGGCAGGAAGGGAGAGCGGGCGATCCCGTTTGGCGACTTTCATCTTCTGCCCGGGAACACGCCGCACCGGGAAAACGTTCTCGAGCCGGGCGACCTGATCACGCACGTTACGCTGCAGGCGCCGAAGGCGGGAAGCCGGCAAGTGTATGTGAAGCTGCGCGACCGCTCGTCGTATGAGTTTGCCCTGGCATCGGCGGCGGTGGTGATCACGCTCGCCGGCGGCAACGTGAACTATGCGCGGGTGGCGCTGGGCGGCGTGGCCACCAAACCGTGGCGCTCAACGGAAGCCGAAGCGGCGCTTACGGGTAAGGCGGCCAGCGCGGCGAACTTCCGCAAGGCGGCCGAGGCTGCCTTGCGCGGCGCCAAACCGCAAAGCGAGAACGGATTCAAGATCGAACTGGCCAAGCGCTGCCTGGCGCACGCACTGCAAACCGCGGCCAACGGCTGAGCGGCAGAGGAGGAGAGATGGCGACAGCAGAACAATCCCCGGCGGTTTCTCCTATCGGCCGCGACACGGTCCGCGTAGATGGCGCGCACAAGGTGAGCGGCCGGGCGCAGTACACCTCCGACTTCCACTTCCCCGGAATGCTGTACGGCGTGCCGGTGGGGGCGACGATCGCCAGCGGCCGCATTGTGAAGGTGGACACGGCGGCGGCCGAGAAGATGCCGGGCGTGCGCGCGATTTTTCACCGCGGCAACATTGGAAAGATCTTCCGATCGACCGTGGAGCCGGGATTCGAGGGCATCTGCGAAGAGCGCCGGCCGCCCTTCGACGACGATGTGGTCCGCTACTATGGCCAGTACATCGCCTTGGCCGTGGCCGACACGTTCGAGGCGGCCAAGGCGGCGGCGGACGCGGTGCAGGCAACGTGCGCGGCGGAAAAACCGAACGTAGAACGTCACCTGGTTGCAGACGATGATCCCGACCAGGTGCTGACCAGCTTCGGACCGCGGCATCGGCTGGACAGCCATCGGGGAGACCCGGACGGCGCGTTTGCCGGCGCGCCGGTCAAGCTCGACGAGACCTACGTAACGCCGACCGAGACGCACAACCCGCTGGAGCCGCACGCCACCACCGCGATCTGGGACGGCGACAACCTGACGCTGTACGAATCGTCGCAGGGCGTGGTCAACCTGCGGGGCGTACTGGCCCAGATGTTCGGGTTGCCGAAGGAGAACGTCCGCGTCATTACGAAGTTCGTCGGCTCCGGCTTCGGCGACAAGCTGTTTCCGTGGACGCATTGTCCGCTGGCGGCAGCGGCAGCGCGGCAGGCCGGCAAGCCGGTTCGGCTGGTGCTGAGCCGCAAGATGATGTTCCACGGGGTCGGGCATCGGCCGCGAACGCAGCAGCGGGTGCGGATCGGCGCCACGCGCGAGGGCAAGCTGCTCTCGCTGCAGCACGATTACATCTATCAGCGGTCCATGCTGGACGCGCACCACGAGGATTGCGGCGAGGCCACGCCGTTCCAGTACAGCGTGCCTAACCTTCGGGTTACGTTCGGCCGGGCGAAGCGCAACATCGGCGCGGGCGCCGACATGCGCGGGCCCGGCGCCGTCCCGGGACTGTACGCCACCGAGTCGGCGATTAACGAACTGGCGCACCGGCTGAAGATCGATCCGGTGCAGCTGCGCGTGATGAACGAGCCGAAGATCGACGAGGGATCCGGACTTCCCTTTTCTTCGCGCCACCTGGTGGAGTGCTTCCAGTTGGGCGCGGAGAAATTTGGCTGGTCGAAGCGCACGCCCGCCGTGGGTTCGATGAAGCGCGACGGCCTGACGCTGGGATGGGGCATGGCGGGCTGCGCCTGGCTCGCCGGGCGCTTCGCGGCGGCGGCGAACCTGCAGCTGCGTGACGACGGCACGGCGCGCGTGGCGTGCGCCACGCAGGACATCGGAACCGGTACGTACACGATCCTGGCGCAGCTTGCATCGCAGAAGACCGGCGTGCCGCCGGAGAGGGTTGAAGTCGCGCTTGGCGATACTTCCCTTCCCGAAGGACCGATCTCGGGCGGTTCGCTGGCCACCGCGTCGGTGGTACCCGCCGTGTTCAAGGCGGCAGACGGCGCCATCGGCACGTTGATGATGGTGGCGGTCACTACGCCCGGCTCTCCATTCGCTGGCCGCAACCCCGAAGACCTGGCCTTCGAAGGTGGGCGAGTCTTCGCGAAGGGTGACGGACCGGGCAAGGGAGCACCGTTCGCCGATTTGCTGCGGCTGGCAAACCTGCGCATGGTCAGCGGCAGCGGCAGCTCCGAGGCGACATTCGGTGACCAGAACGCAAAGTTTTCACAACACTCCTTCGGATGTCACTTCGCGGAAGTGACGTGGCAACCGGAAATCGCCCGCTTGCGGGTGAGCCGCGTGGCAACTGTGATCGACGCAGGCAGGATCATCAATCCGCTTGCCGGGCGCAACCAGATTCAGGGCGCGGTGGTGATGGGGGTGGGCATGGCCCTGCTGGAGCACACCACCTACGATCCGCAGAACGGCGCCCCAATCAACAGCAGCATGGCTGACTACCTGGTGGCGGTGAATGCCGACGCGCCCGCCATGGACGTGCACTTCCTCGACTACCCGGACAAAGAAATCAATGAACTGGGCGCGCGCGGCATTGGCGAGATCGGGCTGGCGGGGATTGCCGCGGCGATCACCGATGCAGTGCACCACGCGACGGGTGTGCGCGTCCGCGAGCTGCCGGTCAGGATCGAGAATCTGCTGGCGGAGGGCGCCGCGAGCTGAGCCGCCAGGTGAGCTGGAGGCGGAAAATTCTTCGCATCATCCAGCCCGGCTGGGCATCGGATGAGTGAAAGCGGACGCTTGCCAAAGCGTGGCTTGCCAGGACGGCGGCTGATTGACAGGCAGGACTGGACTGGTTAGAGTTTTTGTTTCAGAGGCAATCGCAAAGACTTGATTTCACGGCGCCAGATCGCGAAGGGAGATGCGTGCTGCTGTTGCTGCGCGTGTTGTTGTCCCGGTCGTCTGGCGCGTGCTGAGTCCTGAGGTAAGGCTTCCTAAAAGCTTGATCCAAGGGCCCACTCGCCAGAGCGACGCGAGTGGGCCTTTTGCTTTTCTGAGCAGACGACGAGGAGACCATGGCAACTGAATCGCTGAAAGTAAATATTCCGACGCCGCTGCGTCCTTACGTGGCCGGGCAGGCGGCGGTGGACGTTTCTGGCGCGACGATCGCCGAGGCGCTGGGCAGCCTGACGTCGCGGCATCCGGAGCTGCGCCGGCACCTGTACGGCGAAGACGGCAAGCTGCGCGCTTTCGTGAACATCTACGTGAACGACCAGGACATCCGCTATCTGCAGCGGGAGAGCACGCCGCTGCAGGGCGGCGACAGCATTTCGATTGTTCCTTCGATCGCGGGCGGCAGCTTCTGATAGATGAAAAGGACGCTGTGAACCGAGGTTCGTCCTTGGGTCAGGGCGAATGGCCGGCGGCGAATTGAGTCAGTGCCTTGGCCGGCCTTCCATCACGCTGCGCAGGCGGTCGCGGCTGGCGGGGTCGGCATAGGTTTCCGCCGGGATGACGTGCGAATGTTCGGCGCACAAGCGGAGCAGCGCGCTGCCGTCGGCTTCGCCGACGAAAGCGGAAACGGGATAAGCGCAGCGCAGAGAAAATGACTGCGTCTGCGCAAGCTGGTTCCACAACACTTCCAGGCGGAGAGCGGCATCGTGGAGTCCATCCGCCCAGAGCAGGGCGACCATTTCGCCGAACGCCGCAATGCAACGCTGGGCGCTGTGGGCCGCCTGGCGCGCGTCGTTCATCATTCCGCCCATGGCGGAGGTAAAGCGCTCAGCGTCGGGCCAGGAGTCGACCGAGAAACGGTCGAGGGTGTGGCGCGCATCGGCGAGGACGAACCGGCCCTCGGAGAGGGCGGGCGCCGGGTCGAGGCCGCGGTCGCGCAGCCGCTGGGTGAGGCCGTCGCGATGTGCGCGCGTGGCGATCACGATAGCGGCGTCGCCCGAGAGCAGCGCCCCGCCCACAAACTGGGCAAGGGTATCGAGCAGAAAACCATCGTCGGAGTAGAACTGCACCGTGTGCGGCGTCAGGTTCGACTCGAGTTGCACGTTGGGATCAGTTGCTGGCGTACTCACGCGCACTTCCCCCGGGCAGCATGAATGTTCCGTGAAAACGAGTTCCCTCGGAAGGTGGAGGTAAAGCCTGGGCGGCGGGTTGTCCGCGGCAACTGGACGATTTCGGGCAGCCCGCCCGCGTCCGCAGCCGCTCTGCTAACGTTCATGATTCCGACCCTTCGGACGGGAGGAAGACAGAGAAGACGCTGCCGGTTTTTCCCGGGCCGGTGCTGCTGCGGAATCGAATGCTGCCTTCGTGCTTGGAAACGAGTCCACTCACCACCCACAATCCCAGGCCGGTGCCGCGCTCCTCCTTGGTGGTGAAGAACGGCTCGAACAGATGGCCGCGGATTCCGGCCGGAATTCCCGGACCGTTGTCAGCCACAACCACGCTCACGCCCGTGGCGCCGTCCTTCCAGTTGCGGGAGAGGCGCGTCCGAAGACGAATGCGGCCGCCTGGCGGCAGCGCTTCAACCGCGTTGCTGATGAGGTTGCCGAAAAGCTGGCGTACTTCCACCGGGTAAGCGCGAATCCAGCCCTGAAAATCGTATTGGCGCTCGATGGTGATACGGGACTTGTGCATCTGGTGCTCGAATACAGCGATTACGTCGTCGAGCACCTCGGTCACCGCAACCGGCACGGCGTCGAGACTCTCGCGGTAGAACGACAGCATTTGCCGCGAGATGTGCGACATGCGGCGGAGTTGGATCTCGGCCATCTCAACCAGCTTGCGCGTTTTATCGTCGAGCGTCTTCTGAAACGAGATCAGCGAAAGCAGGTTGCTGACCGCCTGCATGGGATTGTTGATCTCGTGCGCGATGGTGGCGGCGAGCTGGGCGGCGGCGGCGAGTTTTTCGGCGCGCCGCAGCGCCTCCTGGGCGCGCTTGGCCTCGGTAATGTCGCGAACAACCTTGGCGGCCCCGATGATGTGACCGCTGGCGTTGCGCACCGGCGAGATGGAGAGCGCCACGTTGATGCGCCGGCCGCTCTTGGTCACGCGAACGGTTTCGAAGTGGTCGATGCGCTCGCCCCGCACGATCTTGGCGAGAACCTCCTTCTCACCTTCGTGCAGCTCGGGCGGAATGATGGTGGTGATGGGCCGGCCAATGATTTCGTGCGCCTTGTAGCCGAAGATCCGCTCCGCGCTGGCGTTCCAGCTGGTCACGATGCCGCGGAGGTCTTTGCTGGCGATGCCATCGTCGCAGGACTCGACGATGGCCGCCAGCATGTTGGTGTTTTGTTGGAGCGTCTTGGGGACGGTGGTGGCGAGAGGACCGGGCGCGGACGGGATGACGCTGTGGATCCCCTGGCGGCCTGAGTTCGTGGTTGTTTTTGGGCTGCGCCCGCGTCGCGCAACCAACTCCGGGCCTGACTTCTTAGTCACCGTTGAACGCAATCCTGCATCCTGGCCGAATCCACTCGCAGGCGGGCGACAGGTCATCCCATGCGGCCTTGTCCGGGAATTCTCTCTCGTATCCGGTGAGCGACGGGAGCGTCGGCGCGTGATTCTTCTTGAATTATAGACGGCTTGCTGATGACAGCTTCGCCGTTGAAGTCCCCCATCAACTTCACGTTCGATGCGGCAAGGTCCGGAAGTGCTGCCCCGAACTGCACACGAGGGTCGCCAGAGATAAGTTGCCCGTCTCTTCAGAGAGAGAGACTTCTCTGAAAAAAAACGGGTGCCGCTGAGCCTGCTTTCGGCAGCGCTGCACAAGCCACGCCGGGGTCCAATCAGCGCGGGCCAACGAGGTGGAGCTTGCACTCGTCATGCAGAAACCCTCGCCGGGCACCGCCTGCCTGTCCTACTGCGTGACCGTTCGTCCCAGTATTCTGGGAACAACCATCCTTTTGCAGGGACAAGCCACGAAAGTGCCATAGGCAGCCGGTACTCCGAGTGATAAAACGTGGCCCACCAAAGCAGGCCCAACGGGCCCCCCAGGCCCAGTACAGGTTTCCCATCCTGTTTTTTCGAGAGGTTAAAGTATGACGCGCACTTCGAGTCCGGCGCGCACCGTGGTGTTATTGGGCGCGCTGACGCTGACATTTGTGCTTGCGGCGACCGTGGCGCAGGCGCAGCTAACGACGGGAACCATCTCTGGAACAATTTCCGACAAAACCGGCGCGGTGATCACCGGCGCCCATGTGACCCTGCGCAACATCGATACTGGCGCCACCCGCACCACCGAAACCAGCGGCGAAGGCCGCTACACGTTCATCGGGTTGCCGGTGGGCAACTACGAACTGACGACAGAGATGAAGGGCTTCGGCCGCTATGTGCGCGGTCCGATCGTGCTGTTGCTGAATCAGAACGCGGTCATCAACGCCACGCTGAGCCCGGCAGCGGCATCGGAGACAGTGACCGTCACCGAAGACGCTCCCCTGGTGAACACGGTGAGCACCGACGTGGGCGTGCGCTTCGACGAGCGCCGCCTGACCAACCTGCCCAATTATGCGGCCACCTCGAACGGCAACCTGCGCGACGTGTTCTCCTTCGCGCTGTCGGCGCCGGGCGTGAGCCAGCTGAACAACGGGAACGCAGTGTTTGCCAGCGGCGTCAACTTTTCAGTCAACGGCATGCGTCCGCGCGGGAACAACTTCATCATTGACGGCCAGGACTCGAACGACCCCAGCGTGACCGGTCGCCAGCAAGTGATGAACAATCCTGACATCGTGCAGGAATTCCGCTTGGTGACGAACCAGCCGCCGGCCGAATACGGCCGCGCCGCAGGCTCGATTGTGAGCGTGGTGACGAAGAGCGGCACGAACGCGCTTCACGGGTCGGCGTTCTGGTTCCATAACGACAAGAACCTGAACTCGCCCAGCAATCTGGACAAGTTGAACCTGAAACTCAATGGCGATGCGCCCTTCCGGCTGGAGAACCAGTACGGCGGCACGCTGGGTGGTCCCGTCAAGAGGGACAAGGCCTTCTTCTTCGGATCGTATCAGCGCTACACCGACGGCAACCTGGGATCGGGCACGACGATTACGGGCGTGCCGACCGCGGCGGGCAGGACGGTGCTGCAAAACGCCGTGGGCTCTCGTCCGCAAGTGCAAGCGCTGCTGAACTTCCTGCCGGCGGCGACCTCCGCCGGGACCGCAACCTCCACGTTCTGCACGAACGGCGAAGCGACCAGCGCAACCGCGCCGTGCCCGAACGGCGGTACCAGGTTCACCGTGCCGCTGGGATCGCTGAGCGGTTCGACGCAGTCCATCCAGTCCTGGGACCAGTTCTCGCTGCGCTACGACCACAACCTGACGGCACACAATATCTTCGGCGCCCGGTACCTCTATAACGACAACGCCTCGAATGGCACCGGACAGGCGAACCCGCCGGGCAACGCCACCGTGGGGCTGAGCCGGACGCAGGCCATGTCCACGTGGGTCAACAGCACGATCACGCCGAGCATGCTGAACGAGGCGCGCCTCTCGTGGCAGCGGCTGAGCAGCAAGACGCTCTCGCAGAACCCGGCATCGGAGAGCATTCCGTCCATCGAGATCACCGAGCTCGGGCTGCTGGGCTTCAACGCCGGCGCGTCACGGACGGCGATCGGCCTGGCGGTCAACCTGCCGCAGGCGCGCAACAACAACACTTACCAGTTGCAGGACACGCTTTCCTGGAACAAGGGCCGGCACCAGTGGAAGTTCGGCGCCGACGTGCGCGACATTGACGTGCTGAGCGACTTCAACCCCACCATCCGCGGCCGCTTGAGCTACTCGACCCTCGACCGCCTGGTGAACGACTTCCCCGAGACAGCGATCATCAATCGCCTGCTTCCCGGCGGAAAGCGCTTCATCGGCTATCGCTGGTGGGACTTCTACTTCTTCGGGCAGGACACCTGGCAGGTGAAGCCGGGGCTGACGCTGAACCTGGGCGTGCGCTATGAAAACCCGGGCAACGCGTTCCAGGCGCTGTACCGGCTGAACGACAGCATACTGGCGGCCAACGGCAACAATCCGGCCTTCGCCTTCACCGACCGCCCCGGCCGCGACAACAACAACGTGCAGCCCAGAGTAGGGTTCAACTGGAACCCGCGCACGCGCACCGAGGGCCTGCTGGGACGGCTGAGCGGAGGCGACAAGACGGTCATTCGCGGCGGGTACTCACGCACGCATGACTACGCGTTCATCAACATCGCGCTGAACGTGGCCACCGCGTTTCCATTCCAGGGCGCGTTCAATTCGCCCAATCTGCGGAACGCGTACACGATTCTGCCAACCCTTACGCTGAATCCGGCCACGGCGAGTACCACGCAGACGCGGACCACGATCACGCCCGACTTCCACACGCCGGAAGCGGACCAGTTCACGCTCGAAATCCAGCGCGGCATCAAGTCGAACAACGTGGTGCGCGTTGGCTACGTGGGGACGATGGGCAACGAGCTGTTCATGTCGCAGGACGGCAACCCGGTGGTGCCGTGCGCATTGCCCACGGTGGCCTGTCCGACAGCCGCCGCCAATCGCGTGGACACGTCGAAGTTCGTGATCCGGCGGCGCTCCAACCGGGCCGAGTCAACCTACCATTCCCTGCAGGCGTCGTTCGATCGCCGCTTCGCGCATGGTCTGGCGGTGGGCGCGCACTACACCTGGAGTACGTTCATTGACACCATGTCGGACACATTCAATCCGAGTTCCGGTGAGGTGGCAATCCCGCAGGACTCGTTCAACATCAAGAAGGGGGAGTACGCGCGCTCAACCTACGACCGGCCGCACCGCTTCGTGATGAACTCCTACTACGAGCTGCCGTTCATGAAGAACCAGGCAGGCGTTTTGGGACGAGTGGTCGGCGGGTGGCAGTTGACCGGCGTGGTCACGTTCCAGAGCGGCACCCCGTTTACGGCCCAGAATGGCTCCGATCCGTCTAACCTGCTGAGCGGCATCTCCGGACTGGTGGGCAACTCCATCCGGCCGATGGCGCCCAGCATCGACATCTCCGGCATGTCACTGTCGCAGATTCTTGCGGCGGGCGGGCGGACGCTGTTCCCGCAGATTACGGCGGCATCGATTGCGGCGGGCGGGCCGCGCCTGGGCAACCTGGGGCGCAACACGCTGCGCAGCGATGGCGTCAACAATCTGGACTTCAGCATCGGCAAGAACTTCAGGATTATGGAAGGACATCAGTTGCAGTTCCGCGCCGATGCCATCAACATCACCAACACGCGCAATTTCGGCGTTCCCACCGCCTTGGTGAACAACGCCGGGTTCGCCAACGAGAAGAACACCGACGGCGGCAATCGCCGCGTGTTCCTCTCGCTGCGCTACGCCTTCTGACCGCAGTTCGCAGCAAAGCCCCGGCGCCTTCAAGAGGCCGGGGCTTTTCTGCTGCTTTGAACTTCTGACGAGAGCGCTCGCTAAGCTCCGCGCAGCAGCACAACCACGAGAGCAACGATCTCCGAGGCGATGACCGAGACCCATAGCGCCTCTCGCACGCGGGCGAAGCGCAGGTCGCGCCGAAGCTGGTCTTGCATTCGCACCAGTTCGGGATCGGCAGCCTCGGGGCGCGAGGGCGTGGCCGACGCGCTGTTTCCTTCCGGAATCGCCGAGGCGGCGGGCAATTCTCGCGCCGCCGGCGCGGCCACCGGCGTGGAGTACTTGGGTCCGCTGATTAGCGACGACCAGCGCGGAAGCTGGAGCCATCCGGTTTGTCCACCCGGGTCCACCGGCTGCGCGGTCAGCCGCAGGGCGGGCAGCGAGCGGCGCGTGAGCGAATCGCGCACGCTTCCGGCCAGAGACGTCCACCAGCCATGCGCGAGCTGGTCGCCCACCAGTTCTCCCACATACACGGGGCGCGAGGTGAGTTCCAGCGGCGGCAGCAACTCGGGCGAGATCACGTCGCCCAGGTTGGTGAACACGGTGCGATACCACGGCAGCGCGATCAGGTCGCCGAACAATATGCCGACGTCTACCGGATGCGACGTCAGCTCCAGCGGCGGAAGCTCCTCGCGGGAGATCCGCTCCGCGAGCTGGAGGGCGAGGGAGCGCCAGGTGGAAAGCGACAGCTCCGCGGGCGGAAGCAGGTCGACGTCGAGGTCGGGCGTGGCGTCCAGGCGCGGATACACTGCTCCAGAAGCGGGAATCAGCGACTTGGGAACGAAACTCAGCAAGAGTTCACAGTTTACAGTTCACAGTCTACAGACACAGCGGGCGGCGCGACGTTGCGCGAAAAAATACGGTGGCGTGGAGAGGGTCAATCCCGCGGATCCAGCTTGCGATCGAACCAGATCCAGAGCACGCGGGCGTAGAGGGCGAGAAGCGGCGCCAGCGGCAGCGAGATGAGCAGGCCCCAGATGACGGCCCGGTCGGCGCGGAGTCCCGCGATCCATAGCGCGGCCGAGGCGAGAGCAATCGCGACGAGCGCGAGCGCATAGCTGATGTACATCGCTCCGAGAAAATAGCCTTCTTCACGCTCGAACTTCAGATCACATACGGGGCAGCGCTCGCCCATGGCGGGCAACAGCCGGCCGGCGCGCCGCTCGAACATTGCGCCGGCTCGGCAGCGCGGACAACGGCGCCGGGCGATGGCGCGCAGCACGCCCGTGGGCGGCGATCCGGAAGCAGAGGCGGCGCGCGACTTCATTCCAGCTCGATGATACGCCGCGAGCTTTCGCCGCTGCGCTGCGAGTCGCGTGCTGCCGTAGAATTGTCCCGAGGAGATTGCGCTTGCGCAGCCGCATCTTCATCAAGATCGTCGGCGCCGCCCTGGTGGTGATCGCGGTGGCCACCGCGACCATGGACCTGAGCGTGCGGCGAGCGTGGGTGAGTTCCCTGCGCCAGCAGATTGAGCGTGGGCTGTCGCAGAAAACAGCGCTGTTCGCGCAGCGCGTGCGCCGCGTGGACAATCCAGAGCTGCCAACGATGGTTCGCGAGGTGGCGGCGGCGGCCGCGGCGCGCGCTACCGTGATCGACCGCGGCGGCAAGGTACTGGCCGATTCGGAGGCCGAGCCCGCCACCATGGAAAACCACGCCACCCGGCCTGAGTTTGCGGCCGCGCTGGCCGGTCACGGCGGCACCGATACGCGGCTGAGCCACACGCTCGGGATCGAGTTCCTCTACGTAGCTGCCCCGGTGGAAGGCGGCGCGGTTCGCCTGGCATATCCGCTCTCCACCATCCGCGAAGTCACGGCCGAAGCGCAGCGTGAGTTGCTGAAGGCGTCGGCGGTCGCCGCTCTGCTGGCGCTGCTGCTTGCCGGGCTGGCAGCTCAAGTCATCTCGAAGCGCCTGCAGCGGATCATCGAGTTTGCCGAGCGCGTGCAGGCCGGCGACCTGAGCGCGCGGATCCAGGAGTCGTCATACGACGAAATCGCGCAGGTGGCTTCGGCGCTGGACACCACCGCTCGCCGCCTGGAAGAAAACTTTGGCGCGCTCGAGAACAGCCGCCGGCAGCTGGAAACGCTGCTGAACAGCATGGAAGACGCAGTCGCCGCGGTGGGCCGCGACTCGCGGCTGCTGTGGGCAAACGGCGCGCTGGAGCGGATGCTCAGCGAACCGCCGCGCTACGGTGAGCCGCTGGTCGCTACGCTGCGCGATCCTGAATTGCTCGGCGCCGTGCGGGCCGCCCTGGAAAGCGGAGTGCAGCGCCACACCAAGGCGCGGTCGCTTCGTCCCGGCCACACCTACGACGTGACCGTCGCTCCCATGGCCGGGCTGGGAGTGGTGGCGGTGTTGCACGACGTGACCGAAGTGGAGCGGGTGGAGCGCACGCGGCGCGACTTCATCGCCAACGTCTCGCATGAGCTGCGCACGCCGCTCACTTCCATCCAGGGGTATGCGGAGACGCTGCTCGATGCCGGCGGCGACGGCAACACGCGCGAGTTCCTGGAGACCATCTGCAAGAACACCGCCCGCATGTCGCGCCTGACCGAGGACCTGCTGACGCTGGCGCGGGTGGAGTCGGGCGAACTCAAGCTGGAGCTGGACGCGGTGCAGCCGGCCGAAATCCTGGAGGACGCGCGCAAGAGCCTGGCCGACCGCGGGCGCGAACGCGGCGTGGAGCTGGAGATCGCCAACGAAGCTTCGGCCGCGGTGCTCGCCGACCGCGACGCCATCCACCAGGTGATGACCAACCTGATCGACAACGCGCTGAAATATGCGCCGGCGGGCCGGCTGATTCTGGGCGCGCGCCAGATCGCCGCCGATGAGGAAGTGGAGTTCTACGTCCGCGACAACGGGCCTGGCATCGCCTCCGAGCACCTGCCGCGGCTGTTTGAGCGGTTCTATCGCGTGGACAAGGCGCGCTCGCGCGACTCAGGCGGCACCGGGCTCGGCCTGGCGATTGTGAAACACATCGTGATGAACCACGGCGGCACGGTGCGCGTGGAGAGCGAACTGGGACACGGTTCCACCTTCATCTTTTCCCTGCCGCTGGCGCCGGTCGGCGAAGCCGTCGCCGGCTAGGCTTGCTCCAAAACAACAGCGGCCCCCTCGCGGCGGGCCGCTGTCCGCAATCTCAGCGATGCTTACTTCCGCATGGCGGTCTGCAACTCTTCCAGCTTACGGAGCTGCTGGCGCACGGCGTCCACGTTCTGGGCGTTGGGCGCGATCTCGAGATAGTTCTTCATCTCGTGGATTGCGCCGGGATAGTCCTGCTTGGCGGTCAGGATTTGCCCGAGCAGCAGGCCCATGCTTGGCAGCTTGTGGGCCGAATCAATGCGCAGCCCCATCCGCGCGGAACGCTCGGCCTTGTCCAGATTGTTCAGGTTCAGGTTGGAGAGCGCGCTGAAGAAGTAGCTCGCCGGAAAGTCGAGAGGGTCGAGTTCCAGGGCCTTGTCGGAAAGCTTCTGCGCCTCCGTCCAGTTGTTTTCGCTGACGGCATACTGCGCCAGCGGCAGCAGCGGGTTGACGTAGCGCGGATCCGCGGCAAGGGCGCGATTGAAGGCGTCGCGCGCGCCATCCTTGTCATCTTTGGCGCGGCGCAGCATTCCGAGCTGATACCAGGCTTCGGCGTGCTGATCGTAAATCTGCGTGGCCTGCTCGAAGTACTTCTGCGCTTCGTCGTCTTTCTTCTTCTTCAACGACGACATGCCGTTATCGAACGCCTTACGCGCCTCCTTGGGCGCTTTCAGGCTGACCACGCTCACGGTGGTGCCCTGAACTTTTTCCAGGCGCTGGAGCACGATGAAGCCCACGTCGGGTGAATCGAGCGACTTGTGCATCGTGAGGTCGACCGTGGACGAACGATAGCCGGCGAGCACGGCGCGGAGTTCGCAACCCATCAGGTTGTACTCGCCGGTGCTGGTGAGCCCGTTGTCGAAGGTGCCGAACTGACTGGAATATGTATCGGCCGTCATACCGGGGCGCCCCTGCATCGTGTCACTGGAGATGCCGATGCTGGCGTCCTGCATCATCTCGAAGTTGCGTCCGAGCTGGAAGCTGAAGCCGCCGTGGCTGTCGGTGTAGGCCTCGCGATGCGCGCGGCCGCTGCAAACGCGCTCGATCACGATGCCATGAGGCGCAGGCGTGCCGTCGTCCATCACCACCTTGCCGGAAAGAAACATCGGGCGCGCTTCCTGAGGACGCTGCGGCGTGGTCGGAACACTCGGGCGCGACACCGTCCCGCCTCCGGTTGTGCCGCCGCCGGTCGTGCCGCCGCCACCGGTACCACCACCGCCGCCGCCTGTGCCGCCGCCACCGCCTGTCTGCGCCAGCGCCACAGACATACCAAGCAGCAAAATCAAGGAAAGCAAAAACAAGGGAGGCCGACGCGACGAGGTCATTGGGTACCTCCAGGGGAGCTACATTATACGTCCGTTCCCGAAAACGCTGGTCTTTTTTGAGCCCTGGTGTGGGACGAGAGGGAACACGGGATCAGCGTTTCGTCCCACCCTTCAGGTACTCGGCCGGGAGCGGGCTTTCGGGACGTTCACTGTCCCAGAAAATGGTCACCACCCACCAGCGCTTGCCATCGTTGAACAATTGGATGCTGTTGATGCCTCGCGCAAACGGGGGCTGCGCCTTGTCGTGCCGTGACTCGTAAGTGCTGAACGCGTGGGCGATGCTGCCAAAATGCTCGAGCACTCGTGAAACTTCACTCTCGTAAAAGGCGCTCTGCTGGAAGTTGGCGCCGGCGCGCGCGATGTACTCCTCGACCGTCAGCGCGCGGTAAGAGATTCCGTCGGGACGCCTGACCGTGGGAATAAGCCGCGCTTCGGGAATGAACAGCGAACGAAGGCGGTCCCAATCGCGGCTGCCGGCGGGGCCGGAGATGACGTCGTAGAGCGCGGCGATGATGTGGTCGATCGAGTCCACGTCGCCCGGACGCGCCACCGGAGCCGGCTTGGGCGCCGCCGGGGCAGCCGCCGGAGCAGGGGGCGGCGCCGGTTGCTGTGCCAGCACCGGAAGGAAAGAGATGAGGAGAAGTGAAAGAAATCGGGCGATGTGTTTCATCGGTTCCCTCGTTGTGAGTGATTTGCGATCAGGGCTTCACGACCCTGACGATTCCGATCGGCGGAAACGCGGCCAGCGGGTTGGCGCGGTAGCGCTCGACCTGTGCTCCCGCTGCTTTGAACACGCGGGCGTAGTCGGCGGTGTGACGGAAGTCGGAGATGACGGCGCATCCGCCACGGCGCAGCACGCGCAAAATTTCGCGGCAGGCAGCGTCGCGGCCCTCGCGCTGGTAGATGTTGTGGATGCACAGGTTCGAGAGCACCACGTCGAAGCTGCCGTCCGGGAAGCTCATCTGGCGCGCGTCTTCGTTGCGGACTTCGACGCGGTCGCGCACTCCTTCCAGTTGAGCGTTGCGCAGCGTGTTCTCCATGCGATTGCCGCTCAGGTCTTCGGCGTTCCACACGTCGATGCCCACGGCGCGGGCGACACCGGGCGATTTGGCGGCGCCGATCATGAGCAGCCCGCGGCCGGTGCCGACGTCGAGCACTGCTTCATTGCCGCGCCACGGAACCATGCGCAGCATGCGGTCGCGATGCCGGAATTTGCCCCAGCGCGCGTACACCAGCATGAGTACGGCTTCGAGAAAACACGCAGTACCGGTGGCGAGCATGGTGGGGCGCAGGCCGAGATTCACCGGGCCAATGTGCACGCGCGGCGGAAACACGACCGCGATCGCAAACGCGGCCACGGCGACGAGTGCGAGGTTGCGGATGACGCCGGGCGCATCAATGCCGTAGTCGGGTTTCCCGGCGGCGGCGACTTGGGCGGCGGCTTCGCTCGTGAGCGTCACTCGGGCAGCGGATGGATCTTCGCGTTCACCAGGTACGGATCGTCGAATGCGGTCATATCACCGGCCTTCTTGCCGGTTTCCGGCTGCAGGCGCGCGCTCAGCGGCTTGTGCCACTTGAAGGCGAGCGCGGCCATGTCGCCAATGATGCGCGCCATCTGCTCTTCGGTGACCTCGCCGGGCAGCGGAATCGTGTCGAGCCCGGTGCCGCACACGGCGGAGTAGGCGAGCAGCGAGTCGAGATTGTAGGTGCCTTCGGTCCAGCGCTGCGCCAGGCGCGCGTCTTCCATCACGGGAAGCATCAGCCCGGCGTATCCCACTTGCTTCACCGGGACCGCTTTCACTGCCTGGGTGATGACAGAGGCTGCCAGCAACGTGCCGCTGGAGCCGAAGCGCGCGCCGGTGAAGCTCTCGATGGCGGCGCCGATGCTCACGTCTTTCAGCGGCGCCGGCGTGGGATCGAAGCCCATGTACTTCCAGCCGGTCGATTTCTGCACCTGGTTGCCGATCTCATCGGCGACGCGAGCGTGCGCGGCAATGGCGCGCGTGAGCTGGTCGGTAGCGGCATGCGGTTCGCGCGTCACGGCGAAAACGCCGGCGACAAGTCCCGCACCTTCAAAACCGATGCTGAACTGCTTGCCCGCGCCAGAGTGATACGAGCCGGGGAAAAACGGCGCGTAGGGTTGCAGCATGGCGGTGGCAGCGAAGTTGAACGTGCCCTGGCTGTTGGGCGAGTGTTCCTCGGCATACTTGATGACGTGCGCGGCGGCGCGCACCGACTTCCAGTGAATGCCGTCGTCGCCCGCGACGTGGAGGCTGGCGTTCAGGCTCGTGGTCGAAAGGACCTCGCCGAGCAGGTCAGCCATGGCCGGATCGTCATTGTCGTTAAGCATGGCCGGCCCGATGTTCGGTGCGATCTCGATTCGTTGCCGCTTGCCCTCCGCCTTGAGGAAGTCGTCGTACTCCCTGAAGAAGGCGAGCGCCTGCTCGCGGCTGAGGCCACGGACATAGTCGGGAAAGGGCTGCGTAGTGATGCGGACGGACTGAACCGTGTATCCGCGCTGCTCGAAGGCTCGGCGCGCCTGGCCCAGAACGCTGAGCGCATCGGCCACCTGCTGTTTGTAGTTCGTGCGGTCGAGCCGGACAAAGGCGGTAATGGCGCGGACATTGGGGCGGGCCGTGGCAGGCGAGGATGCGGCAGGCTGCGCCTGCGCAGCCATGCACCCGGCAAGCATCAATAGCGCCGCCACATACTGCCAAACATTTGAGGAATACTTGAACGCAGTGCGCATCATTTTTTCTTCCGGTCCTGCTCGGTGCCGGGCTTGCCGTCGCGCAGGTAGTTGTCGGTGCGGTTGCGCCAGTCTTCGCGCGGCGGGTTGAAGATGTCGATGTCAATGGTGTCTTCCAGCGCCTCGGCCTGGTGCGGGACGTTGGGCGGAATGCACAGCACTTCGCCGCCGCGGACCACAACTTCCTTACCCTCGATCAGGAATTTGAGAGCGCCCTCGACGATGTAGGTGATTTGCTCGTTGTGATGGCTGTGCATGGGCACCACGAAGCCCTTGCGAATGACGATGTTGGCGAAGGTCATGGCATCGGTGACGATGCAGCGGCGCTCGAACTGCGGCGTGATCTTTTCGTTTTCGACGTCGGCCCAGCGGATGTGGCGGAACACGATGTCCTCCCCGTGAGGGTAGGAGTGTAACGGAAAAAGCCGCTGCTGGCTGCTGGCCTACCCGCCGCCGCGCCACTTGCTTGCCGATCACCAGCCGCCGGCAGCGAGCAGCCGCAGCGGTTCAATGGGAAAAAACCTCCCGCAATGGGCATCCCTTTTCTCATCTCTGGAAACCAAATAGGTGCTCCCGCCGTCCAGGAGCGAGTACCCGGCAAGCACTCATCCCTATCCCTGGAGGCGATCCGTGAAAGCCATTCTGTTCGTTGACGACCACGAGGTCCTGGCGCGTCTGAGTTGCGAAATCCTGGAGATGCAGGGATATCGCGCCGTCTCAGCCTACAACGCCGGCGACGCGCTGGAGAAATTCGATCAGGAAAACTTCGACATCCTGGTCACCGATTTCAAGATGGAAGGCATGAACGGACTGGAGCTGGCGCGCAAAATCCACGCCAAGCGCCCCAATGTGCCGGTGATCATCGTGACCGGCTACGGCCCGGTGGATGGCGGCGCCGACGTGGACGCGTGCCTGCAAAAAGAAGAGCTCTTCCCCGCCCTGCTGGAGAAGATCAAACACTTTCTCGGCGAAGTCGGGCCCACGCCGCGCAAAGAAAAGGAAGTTGAAGTAACGCCTTAAAACTGCATTGAGCAGTTAGCGCCTGGCATTTGGCCGTGCACGTCCGTGCTGGATCGCAGGGGCGAAGCGCCAACTGCCAAGTGCGAATTGCCCTCTCACACGCCATCCCTGACATTCCCGCTCCGCATGCCGCGCATCGTGATTCGTGCTGCTAGACTCACGGAATGCCGCGGCTGATCGTCAACGCCGACGATTTTGGACTCACCGAGGGTGTGAACCGCGCCATCGGCGAGGCGCACCAGTTCGGCATTGTGACATCGGCCACGCTAATGGCGAATGCGCGCGCGTTTGAGCACGCGGTGGAGCTGGCGCGCCGGCATCCGCGATTGAGCGTGGGATGCCACGTCGTTCTCGCCGATGGCGTGCCGGTTTCCAAGACGGACGATGTGCCCACGCTGGTGACTCAGCGCGGCGCGTTTCGCAACAGCTTTGGCGACTTCGCGCTGGCGGCGGTGCGCGGGCGAATCTCCGGCGAGGAGATCGAGCGCGAGGCCACCGCGCAGATCGAAAAGCTGCAGAACGCGGGCCTCACCGTGAGCCATGTGGACACGCACAAGCACCTGCACGCGCTGCCGCAGGTGCTCGGACCGCTGCTGCGGGCGGCGGGTGTGTGCGGCGTGCGCGCGGTGCGGAATCCGTTCGCGCCGGTCAAGCCGCTTGCCTACGCACACCTGCTGCAGCGTCCGCGCCTGTGGAAGCGCTACTCACAGGTGAAGACCCTGCGCGCCATGGAAGGCCGCTTTCGCCGGGCGGTGGAAGCGGCCGGCATGCTCACTACCGACGGCAGTTTTGGCGTGCTGGGCACGGGCGCCCTCGAGAAAAAACTGTTCGCCGCTATTATCGGGTCGGTGCCGGAAGGCACGTGGGAGTTCGTCACGCACCCGGGGTACAACGATCTGGACCTGGACCAAGTCCGCACCCGGCTGCGCGACACTCGACCCGTGGAACACGCCGTCCTGATGTGCGCCGAAGCGCGCGAGGCCGTGGAGGCCCGCGGAATTGAGCTGATCAGCTATCGGGAATTGCTGCCCGCACAGATAGAATCTGAATCCCGCGGCGCGGCCGGCCAATCATAGGGACGTTGCCGAATTGCAGAATTGCCGAATTGAAAACACGGCAGAGCACGTTCATGTGCAATTCGGCACTTCCGCGATTCTGCAATTCCGCAATCCAAGATGAAGATCGGAATCACCTGTTACCCCACCTACGGCGGCTCGGGCGTTGTGGCGACCGAGCTGGGCATTGAACTCGCCCAGCGGGGCCACGAGGTGCACTTCATTACGTACTCGCAGCCGTTCCGGCTGACGCAGCCGGCGGCCAACATCCACTATCACGAGGTCGAGGTCTCGCAGTATCCGCTGTTCGACTACCCGCCGTATGACCTGGCGCTGGCCTCGCGCATGGCCGAAGTGGCCGATATCTACGGGCTCGACCTGCTGCACGTGCACTATGCCATTCCGCACTCGGTCAGCGCCATGCTTGCCAAGCAGATGATGGCGGCGCAGCCCATCGGCAAGCGCTTGCCCTTCGTGACCACTCTGCACGGCACCGACATCACGCTGGTGGGCGCCGATCGCTCGTACCTGCCGATTACGCGGCTTTCGATCGAGCAGAGCGACGGCGTGACCGCGATATCGAAGTATCTGCGCGACCGGACGGTGAAAGAGTTCGAAGTACGGAACCACATCGAGGTCATCTACAACTTCGTAAATTGCGACGTGTACACGCGCGGCGCAGATTCGGCCGAACAGCGCGCGCAGTATGCCGATCCGGGCGAGCGCATCCTGGTGCATCTTTCCAATTTCCGCCCGGTGAAGCGCGTGCCCGACGTGATCGAGATCTTCGACCGCGTGCAGAAAAAAGTGCCGGCGCGCCTGCTGATGATCGGCGACGGGCCCGACCGCAGCGTGGCCGAGTTCATGGCGCGCAACAGGCACATCAGTGACCGCGTGCTTTTCCTCGGCAAGCAGGACCGCGTGCACGAGAAGCTGGCGGTTGCCGACCTGATGCTGCTGCCGAGCGAGCTGGAGTCGTTCGGCCTGGCGGCGCTGGAGGCGATGGCATGCCAGGTGCCGTCGGTTGCCACCAACGTGGGCGGCGTGCCGGAAGTCGTCGAGCACGAGAAAACGGGCTACCTGGTCCGGGTGGGCGACGTGGAGGCGATGGCGCGCTATGCCACCGACCTGCTTTCCAACGAGGAGAAGCTCCGCGCCATGGGCAGGGCGGCGCGGCAGGCGGCGCAGGGACGCTTCTGCTCCTCGCGCATCATTCCCTTGTATGAAGACTTCTATCGCGGCGTGCTGGAGCGCAACTCGTAGTTGAGCGCGGCGGCGGTGGCGGTCTCGGCGCCGGCTTCGGCGGTCTGGAGAATGGGCAGCACCAGCACCACGCGCGTGCCCAGCTCGGCGCCGCTGGTCACCGTCATGCGCGCGCCCTCACCATAGAGTACCTTCAGTCTTCCCGCCACATTGGCCATGCCGATGCCGCTGCTGGACGGCGCGTCTCCGTCGTCGTCAACGCTGGAGACTTCGCCATCGACCGGGCCGGTGTAGCCGATGCCCACGCCGTCATCTTCCACCTCGATGGTGAGGAAGCCGTCGCTCATGCGGCTGCGCAGCGTGATGCTGCCGCCATCCACCTTGGGCGAGAGTCCGTGCTTGATGGAGTTTTCCACCAGCGGCTGCAGCAGCATGCTGGGGACAACGGCGTCGAGCGTCTCGGGATCAAGGTCTTTGAGTACGCGCAGCTTGTCGCGCCCGAAGCGCACCACTTCGATGTCGAGGTAGTCGTCGATGAACTCCACCTCCTCGCGCAGGCGCACGAACGACTCGTGAGAACGCAGCAGGCGGCGCAGGATGCTGGCCAGCTTGACGATGATCTCGCGCGCCATGTCGGGATCGAAGCGCACCAGCGACGACACCGTGTTCAGCGTGTTGAACAAAAAGTGAGGATTGATCTGGCTCTGGAGCGCTTCCATGCGCGCCTGGAGAAGCATGCGTTGCTGCTCGGCCAGCTTCAGCTCCAGGCGCCCGCTGTTCCAGATTTTGAGCGGCACGGCGACGCACGCGACGGTGGTGGCGTACGCCGCCAGTTCCACCCACAGGTTGTCCGAGTACACGCAGAAGATTTTTCCCGGAAACAGGTGCGCCAGCTCCACCAGGGCCAGGCGCGTCGCCACGATGAGAAAGGAGAACGCGATCAGCCAGTCCACGCGGGGATGGCGGATGCTGCGCTTCAGCCAGCGGTAGAGGCTCAGGTCGATGAACGGCGAAAACGCCCAGATGTCTTCGTAATTCGATCCCAGGTACCGCGAGGAGAGATGCCGCAACACGCCCGCCGCAAGCCCGGCGCCGGTAAAGAACGGCAACGCCAGCCACTCGTGCGCAGCGACGGCGGGAAACGCCACCAGCACGCCGGCGAAGGCCCCGCCCAGGCGTCCCGTGAGCGCGCCCATCAGAAGCACACCCTCCAGTGAGAGGTCGGCCGGAAAGTCGCGGGGCACCAGCAGGCGAACGATCACGCCCAGCGCATAGGGCGTGGCAATGAACACCACCAGCTGCATCTGCTGAGCGAGCGTGCGCCGGTCGCGGAAGACGCGCGACTTGAATTCGCGCGAGCGCACCAGCGCCCCGGCAATGCCAGCCGCCGCTCCCAGCTTGATGAGCAGCGTGATCAGAATCAGCTTGGAATCCATGAAGGGCGTCATCGGCCTTCGGTCGTCGGTCCTGTTTCGCTTAAGTATGCGGGTTTGGCGCGCCGGATTCCACCGCGAACGTGCGCCCGGAGTCTTCCTGCCTGCCGTGGGCCTCCTCGTCCGCGCTTCTGGCGCAACGGTTGCCGAGCGACCGCACAGACTGCGTCCCCAGGATCATCCCGGGCCTGCGCTCGTTGCGGGCCCAGGACCTGTGCATTTCGTCACTGATTAGACGCTCAAACGGGCAACAACGGCAGCCAGCGCGGAGCGCAGGACATCGATGGCCGGCACCCCGCCCTGGGCCATTTCTTTCGACCCGCCGCCGCGGCCGCCGTGCGCGGCGAGGACCTGTTTGAGTGTTGCGCCCGCGTTTGCCGGCGTGTCTTTGCTTGCCGCGACGATGAGCGTGGGTTGCGGGAGCACGGCGCCGAGGGCAGCCACAATGCCAGGCAAGGCAATGAGGCGGTGCGCGACGAGTTTTGCGAAGGCCGCGTCACGGGATTCGAAGATGTGCTGCACGAGCCGATAACCGGCCGCCGACATCGTCGTCGCTTGCAGCAGTCGTCCGGCTTCGAATGCGGCCAACTCTTCCAGCAGCGCGTGCTCGCGCTTGCCCTGGGCGCGCGCGTCGTCGAGCGCCTTGCGAATCTGCTGCGGTACCTGCCAGATGTGGGTGGAGAACAGCTCGCCGGCTTCGGTGAGCGCCTGGTGGTCGCGGCGGGCGGCCGCAACCGCCCGCATGCCGCAAACGAACTCGACGCGGATTCCCTGCCGCACCTTCTCAATTTTGCGCACCAGAATGCAGCCGATCTGCCCGGTGCGCGTGACGTGTGTGCCGCCGCAGGCGGTGAGGTCGAAGTCGCGGACATCAATCAGCCGGATTTCGCCTTCGCGCTCCGGCAGCTTGCGCAGGCCGAGCGTGCGCGCTTCGTCAAGCGAAACGAAGCGAATCTCGACCGGGCGGTCCTCCATTACAACCTGGTTGCTGAGCCGCTCGGCGGCAACCGCCTGCTCAGCGCTGAGCGACTCGGCAGCGAGATCAATCGTGCACGACTCGGTGCCCATGTGAAACGAAACCGTGGGCAGATCGAAGAGGCGCACGAACGCGCCCGAGAGCACATGCTGGCCAGTGTGCTGCTGCATGTGATCGAAGCGACGCTCGGGATCGATGGCGCCGTGAACCCGCGCGCCCGGCTGCAAATGCGACATGCCCGCCGGATCGACGTAGTGCACAACACGGCCGCCGTCGGCTTCGGCGACTTCGGTGACGCGCGCCTTCGCCCCGTTCGCTTCAAGCCAGCCAGTGTCGAAAACCTGGCCGCCGCTGGTGGGGTAGAAAGCGGTTACGTCGAGGATGACACCTGGGCGGTCGCCGGCGACGACCTCAGCGACCTGCGCGTCGAAGGTGTGGAGGAAGGAATCGCGGTAATACAACCGTTTCGTCATGTTCGATGGAGTCGGGGCATCCCTGCTCGACCCGGCCAGCGTGATGGCGGCAGGGATCGTTCGACTCGCCTCACTCTTCGCTGCGCTCGGGCCGCGGCCATGCCCAGGATGACAGCGAAGAACTAATACGGCTGAATAATCCCGCCCAAGCTCCGTGAAGCGCCGGCGGCCACGGCGACCGGCTGCTTCGACTTCATGTAGTCGGCGATCACGTCGATGTACTTCAGTCCGGAGCCGGTGTTAAACAGCACCACACTCTCGCCGGGCTTGAAGAATCCCGTCGCCAGCAGGTGGTTGTAGGCGGCCAAGGCGGCCGCGCCTTCGGGGGCGGCGAAGATGCCCTCGTCGCGCGCCCACTGTTCGAAGGCCTGCATGATGGCGTCGTCGCTTACCGCGATCGCCGTTCCGCCGCTCTGCTTCACAATGTCGAGAATGATGTAGTCGCCGTACGGCTTGGGCACGCGCAGGCCGGCGGCGAGGGTGGCCGCGTTCTGCCACATCTCTGACGCCGCCTTGTGCTCGTCCCAGGCGCGCGCCACCGGCGCGCAACCGCTCGACTGCGCCACGACCATGCGCGGGCGTTCGCTGCCGATCCATCCGAGCTGCTGCATCTCGTCAAAGGCCTTCCACATGCCGATCAGTCCCACGCCGCCGCCGGTCGGATAGATGATCGCGCTCGGCAGCTTCCAGCCCAGTTGCTCGGCGACTTCGTAGCCCATCGTTTTCTTGCCTTCGATGCGGAAGGGTTCCTTGAGCGTGGAGATGTCGAACCAGCCCTCCGCCTGCTTGCGCTCGCCTACGATGCGCGCGCAGTCGCTGATGAGGCCATCAACCAGCGTGACGTGCGCGCCGTAGGCCTCGCATTCGATCCGGTTCGCCATGGGAACGTCTTTCGGCAGGAAGATGTGCGCTTCGATACCCGCGGCGGCCGCGTATGCCGCCAGCGCGCTCGCGGCGTTGCCCGCGGAGGGCACGGCGACCTTGCGCAGGCCGTAGTGCTTCGCCATGGTCACGGCGGCGCTGAGTCCGCGCGCCTTGAACGACCCGGTCGGGTTCAGGCCTTCATCCTTTATATAGACGCCCGGTTGGGTGCGGCTGGACAGCATCGGGGTGAAGCCTTCGCCGAGCGTGACCGGCGCGGCATCGGGGAGCACGTCGGCGTAGCGCCACATGCTGGCGACGCGCCCGGCAAGCGACTCGCGCGTGAAGCGCGGCTTGATCTGCCCCAGGTCGTAGCGGACGTAGAGCGACCCGGCGTCTTTCGGACAGACGGTCTGCGGTTTGTCGGCCGAGACGCGCTCGCCGCACTTGCTGCACTCCAGATAGGTAATCCTGGCCATGAACCTGCCTTGAAAGGTAACCGACGATTGTAGCCGAAGGCGCTGAAGCGAGCGCGACGTGGCGCTCATGGAATGGACAGGAACGCGATTGGCCGAACTGAACAAATCCTGGTCGTGGCCCGAGCAGGTGAAGTCCATGCGGCGGCTGGCCTCGCACCACTTCTCCTGGTGCTACCGGGACACGGCGAACGCGTGCTGTTGCCCGAGAACGAGATGGCGAATCAAATGGGCTGGCTGGTCGAGCGCGTGTCACGGATGTAAACGGCGCTTTCCGCTTTCCGCTCTCGGCTGCCCGCTTTCCGCGACTCGGTACCCGGCGCTCAATCCGCGTTACGGCTCCTTAAGCCGGCAGCGCCTTCAGAAACGCCGTTGCCTTCCTGAACCACGGTCGCTCGCGCCGCTTGAGGTATCCGGGCAGCGTGTTCTTCTTGGTGAGCAGGCGCTGCGCCCACTCGCGGGCCTCGGCGGCGCGGCCCTGGTCGCGGAGGAAGCAGGCGTAGTTGTACTGCGTTTCCGACAGCGTCGAGGTCTGCGTGGCTTCGGCGAACAGTTGCGCCGCGCGCTCGCGGTTTCCGCTTTGCGCATGCGAAAGCGCGAGCAGGCCGAGGGCGCGTCCGTAGTCGTGCTGGCGGTCGTTGGCGACAACGCGCTCCAGGTCCTGCGCGGCCGCGGCCCAATCGCCCAGCTCCAGTTCGGTGAGGGCGCGGCCATAGTAGTTGTGCGCCGTGCCGGTGCGCGGCGTGATCGACTTGGAGTAAGCCTCGCGCGCTTCGGAAAAGCGCCCTTCCTCGCGGTACAGGTCGGCCAGCTCCTCATAGTTTCCCGGCGCGGGATTGTCGAGGATGATGGTTTGCAGCTGGCGAATGCGCTTGCGCCGCGGAAAGACTTTGAACGACTGCTGCACCAGCACGATGTCGGGCGCGGCCTCAATCAGCAGGTAGGCGAGCGCGCCGAGTCCGCCGCCCAGGAAGATGATCCAGAGCCAGTAGTATTCGGGACGGCGGCGCGCGAAGTGAATCAGCGCCAGCAGTTGCAGAATGATGCCGTATCCGAAGAACAGCCCCATTGGCCGGGACTATAGCACGCGCATGCCCGCCGGCCGGGCCGCGCGTATCGATGGCGTAAGCTGACAGATTCCGGCTTCGGCGCCGCAAAACGGCGGCGCTCCGCCTGATAAAATTCCAGCAGTGAATCCCCGCGTCCGTCTGCTGGCCATCGACATTGATGGCACGCTCCTCAACTCCAAGTTCCAGCTTTCTCCGGCCGTCCAGCACGCGCTGCAGCGCGCGCACCGGGCCGGAGTCGAGATCCTGCTGGTCACCGGCCGGCGACACCTGTTTGCCCTGCCCATCGCGCAGGAGGCGAGCGTGCCGCTGTGGCTCATCAGCTCCAACGGCGCCGTTACGCGCTCGCTCGAGGGCGAACTGTTCCACCAGGAGCTGCTGCCGCTGGTGACCGCGCAATTGCTGTGCCGCCACATGGACGAATTCCGCCGGCACATGGTGCTGACGTTCGAATGCGAAGGCCGCGGCGCGCTGGTGCTGGAATCGATGTCGTACTTCAATGGCAGCATCTTCGGGTGGGTACAGAAGAACCGCGACTACATCGCCGAAGTCGCGCCCATCGAGCAGTCGCTGACCCGCGATCCCATACAAGCCATGTACTGCGGCGGTGTTGACCGCATGCGCGAGGTCATGGCGCGGCTGGAGCACGCCGACGTGGCGCCGCACGTGACCGTGGTGAAGACCGAGTATCCGAAGCGCGACCTGTGCATCGTGGACATACTCAATGCCAAGGCGTCGAAGGCTGCGGCGGTGGAGCGCTGGGCGCGGCACCGCGGGTTCGAGCGCGCGCAGGTGGCGGCCATTGGCGACAACTTCAACGACGTGGCGATGCTTGCCTTTGCCGGCGTTCCCTTCATAATGGGCAATGCCGATCCGGAACTGAAGCAGAACGGATGGCGCGTGCTGCCATCTAACGACGAGGACGGGGTGGCCGCAGCGGTGGACGAAATACTCAATGCACAATGAAAAATGCGAAATGGAAAACTAATGTCCACCGCGATCGCCGCGCGGGCGTCACGCTGGCGTCCCTTTCATTTTGCATTTTTCATTTTGCATTTTGCATTTTGGCGTTTGCGGCTGACACACACTCCGTCACCGCTACGAGCGCCTGGAGCGCCGTCCTGCGGAACGGCTTCAGCATCCGCCACCTGCGGCACGAGCAGATGGGCGACCTGACGCGGCTGTGGATGGGCGCGGACGAGAACTCGGGCTACGTGGACGTGCCAACCGCGGACATCGCGCGCTTTGATCAGGAGGAAGTGCTGCCGTCGCCCGCGCCGGCCCCGGTTGTCGCGGCCAAGCCACCGTCGCTCGATCAAGTGATCAGCGCCGCAGGCGCCAGGCACCGAATCGACTCCGACTTCCTCAACAGCGTGATTCGCGCCGAGAGCGGCTTCAACCCGCGGGCAACGTCACCCAAGGGCGCGCGCGGACTGATGCAATTGATGCCGCCCACCGCCGCCGAACTCGGCGTGGCCGACAGCTATGACGCTGCCGCCAACGTTGACGCCGGGACGCGCTACCTGCGTTCGCTCCTCGACCTGTATCACGGCGACGCGGTGCGCGCGCTTGCCGCGTACAATGCCGGCCCGCATCGCGTTCACCAATACGGCGGCGTTCCACCTTATTGGGAGACGCGCGTCTATGTTGGCCGCGTGATCCGCGACTTCAACCGCAGGAAACTGGCCGCGAAGAAGGCGGCGCCTGCCAGGCCCCGCAGCCCCGGGCCCGTCTCCGGATACTGAGAACCCGCCCGGTGTGCCCGCGCAACTTCCTTCATTTTCGCTTTCGCGGGCATTTGCTTTGTCGTTGGCACGTCATTTAGCTTGGGAGATTCGCATCGACCCACCGGCCCATCCATCACTCTCATGACGCGAAAGCGTGCGCTGATTCTCGCCGTCGTAACTGTCGGACTGATGGCGCTGGTGTATCTCCAGTTCCGTACCTGGAAAAAATTCGATTGGGGGCGCTTTCGCGAGGGACTGGAGGGGGTGCGCTTGCTGCCCATCGCCGGCGCCGTCGTGCTGATCTACGTGGACTACTTCCTGCGGGCGATCCGCTGGAAGATCTTTCTTCGCCCGGTGAAGCGCGTGCCGCTGCGCGAACTGATCGCGCCGCAGTTCATCGGTTTCACCGGCCTGGCGCTGCTGGGGCGTCCGGGCGAGCTGATCCGTCCTTATTTGATCGCGCGCCGGCAGGGTATGTCCTTTGCATCGCAAATCGCGGTCTGG
Organism: Terriglobales bacterium; assembly: GCA_035651995.1. Lineage (NCBI taxonomy): Bacteria > Pseudomonadati > Acidobacteriota > Terriglobia > Terriglobales > Terriglobales bacterium. Next base: position 34,678 of record DASRER010000012.1, read on the forward strand.
ATGGTGGAGCGCATCTTCGACATAGGGGCGTACACCATCCTCGTGGCCCCCGTTTTCCTGCATCCGCCCGACGATATCTCATACGCCGACCAGTTTCCGCGCGCGGGCGTGTTCCTGCTGTGCTCGATCGCGGCGCTGGTAACAGTTGCGGTTTTTGTCCGCAGGAAAGGGCTCGCGATCGCGGCGCGGCTGGAGGCCGGCTGCCCGCCGAATTCCTTCCGCGGCAAGCTGGCACGGCGCATCCGCGTCTTCCGCGATGGGTTGAACACGATCCATGACACGGCATCGTTCATCCAGATCATCGGTATTTCGGTGCTGATCTGGTTCGTGATTGCGTGGGCGTACTGGCTGGTGACGCACGCGTATCCGTACGCGCCGGCCGACTTCCAGCAGATGGTTCCGCCCGATCTGACCCTGCAGCATGTGATTCTGCTGATGGGCTTCTCCATTGCCGGCGGCGTGGTGCAGTTGCCGGCCGTCGGAGGCGGATCACAACTGGCGACGATCGGCGCCATGCTGTACGTGTTCGAGATGCCCAAGGAGCTGGCGGTAAGCTGCGGCATCCTGATCTGGCTGGTGACGTTCATGGCGGTGATTCCCGCGGGCCTGCTGCTGGCGCGCTCCGAGCACGTTTCGCTGCGGCGCCTCTCGGCCGAAAGCCACCTGCCCAACAATGGCCGCGAGACTGCCTGATAGAATTCCTGTTTCCCGGGCAACACCGGCGCGCGCCCGACGTGCGCGGCGCGCGGCGGCGGTCAGGGGCCTTACGGGTGTTCGCCGGAGGCAGCCAGCTCGGCGGTTTTCAAATAAATGAAGTGCCCTTTTTGCGGTCATGAGAACGACAAGGTGGTGGACTCGCGCGAGTCCAAGGAGGGCGAATCCATTCGCCGGCGGCGCGAGTGCCTGAAGTGCGAAAAGCGCTTCACTACGTACGAGCGGATTGACGAGATTCCGTACATGGTCGTCAAGAAAGACGGCCGCCGCGAAAAGTTCGAGCGGCAGAAGGTGCTGAACGGGCTGCTGCGCGCCTGCGAAAAGCGTCCGGTGGCGATTGGCAAGCTGGAGCAGATCGTGAACCAGGCGGAAGCATACGTGATTGATTCCCCTGAGGGAGAGCGCACCGCGAAGGAAATCGGCGAGCTGATCATGGAGCAGCTCAAGCGGCTCGACAAGGTCGCCTACGTGCGCTTTGCATCGGTATACCTGGACTTTAAGGACGTGAAAGAATTCATGGCCGAGCTGAAAGAGCTGATCGAGACCAAAGAAAAACCGGCTGCGAAAGCCCAGCCGAGATAAGCGGGTTTCAAGTTTCAGGTGTTCATTTCGCATTTTTCATTTTGCATTTTGAATTCGGTATGACTCACCGAATCACACTCATCCCCGGCGACGGCATCGGTCCGGAAGTCACCCGCGCCGTGGTGCGCATCCTTGAAGCCACTGGCCTGAAGTTCGAGTGGGAGAGCTACGAGGCTGGCGCCGAGGCTTACGCCAAGTGCGGCGAGTACATGCCGAAGGCGCTGATCGAGTCGCTGGAGCGCAACAAGATCGGCCTCAAGGGCCCGGTCACGACGCCCATCGGCGGCGGCTTCCAGAGCATCAACGTGGCGCTGCGCAAGCGCTTCGAGCTGTTCGCCAACTTCCGGCCCATCCGCAACCTGCCCGGCATTCCCACGCGCTATCCCGAGGTGGACCTGATCATCGTGCGCGAGAACACCGAGGGTGAGTACTCGGGCATCGAGCACGAGGTGGTCCCGGGTGTGGTCGAGAGTCTCAAGATCATCACCGAACGAGCGTCGACGCGCATCGCGCGCTTCGCCTTCGAGTACGCGCGGCGGGAGAAGCGCAAGAAGATCCACGCCATCCACAAGGCCAACATCATGAAGATGTCCGACGGCCTGTTCCTGCGCTGCGCGCGCAACGTGTCGAAGGAATATCCGGAGATCACCTACGGCGAGCACATCGTAGACAACACGTGCATGCAGCTGGTCATGAACCCGTACCAGTACGACGTGCTGCTGCTGGAAAATCTCTACGGCGACATCATCAGCGACCTGTGCGCCGCGTTCGTCGGCGGGCTGGGCCTGGTTCCAGGGGCGAATATCGGGATCGAGTCGGCGATTTTCGAAGCAGTGCACGGCTCGGCCCCCGACATCGCCGGCAAAGACATCGCCAACCCGACCGCGCTTTTGCAATCGTCCATTCTCATGCTGCGCCACATCCGCGAAGTTGAGGCTGCCGACCAGTTGCACGCGGCGCTGGAGCGCGTCTATCGCGCCAAGCAGCACCTCACGCGCGACGTAGGCGGCACGGCTTCGACGACCGAGTTCGCCGACGCGGTGATCGCCGAACTGCAAGCGGCGCCCGCGCCGGTGGCGACGCGGTAGTCTCGTTCTCAGTTCTCGGTTCTCGGTTCCAGCTCTCAGTTGTCGGCTGCACCTCCCAGATAGGATCCCCGGGTCAGGAGGCGATGCGATGAAGGCGTGGTTGAACCGGCGCGAAGTGCTGAAGCTGGGAGGAGTTGCAGTGGCGGCGTTGGTGGCTGGCGAGGGGCCCGCCGGGAGCGAGGCCGAGCGATCTTTGCGTGATGCCGCTGATGCGCTCGATCACCTGATGGTCGGTGCGAAGGACCTGAACGCCGGCATGGTGTGGTTCGAGAAACGGACGGGCGTGCGTCCCGCAATCGGCGGTGTGCATCCCGGGCGGGGGACGCGGAACGCGCTGGCGTCGCTCGGCGGGCGGCACTACCTGGAGATCATTGCGCCCGATCCGGCGCAGGTCTCAGGCCGCGGGCCACTGCTCGAACTGATTCGCTCCTGCAAAACACCGCGCCCGATCGGGTGGGCAGCGTCGTCGCCGGACGTCCAGGCCACAGCGAGAATGGTGGCGGCGGCGGGACTGAAGGCCGATGCGCCGCTGCCCGGATCGCGGCAGCGTCCCGACGGGCGCTTGCTTCGCTGGACCACGCTGAACCTGGAGCAGCCGGGCGCCCTGCTTCCCTTCTTCATTCAGTGGAGCGCGGACTCGCCGCATCCGTCGCAGGACGCGCCGGGCGGCTGCACGCTGGCGGGCGTGGGATTCGAGTCGCCGCGGCCCGAAGAAGTGGCGCGAGAGTTGCGCGCACTCGGAATTCGCGCCCAGGTCACCCGCGGCCCTGAAGCGAAGGTTCAGGTCGCGCTGAAGACGCCGAAGGGCGCGGTTGAGATCTGATTCGGCAGTTCTCTCTCTGCAACTCCTTCCGTCGCCGAGCGCGATTGACCCGCCGCGCTCGATTTCGCTAAACTCGCCTGCTTCCCAGGGACCCGCGAAAAATGGCTTCATCGCGACTCGGAGTCGTGCTCTTCCAACTCGGCGGACCGGAGACGCTCGAGGCGATTGAGCCGTTCCTCTATAACCTCTTCTGCGATCCCGACATCATTGATTTCCCCTTCGCGCGCCTCGGGCGGAGGCCCCTCGCGCGCCTGATCTCGGCCACGCGAGCGAAGAAAGTTGCGCATCATTACGAAGTGATCGGCGGCGGATCGCCCATTCGCCGGCACACCGAGCAGCAGGCGGCGGCGCTGGAAGCCGAGTTGCGCGAGGCGGGCGTGGACGCGCGCTGCGTAGTCGCGATGCGCTACTGGCATCCGTTCACGAGCGAGGCGATTGCGGAATTGGGGCGCGCCGGATGCCATGAGGTCGTGCTGCTGCCGCTGTATCCGCAGTACTCGAGCACGACGACGGGCAGCAGTTTGAATGAGTGGGAGCGGAGAACGTCTTCAACGCAGTGGACGCAGGGGACGCTGAAGACGCAGGGTTCAGAATCATTTCAATCCGTTCACGTGATTCGCGATTTTTATCGCGATGCCGGATATCTGGATGCAGTCGTCGAGAAGATTGAAGAGACGCTCGAGCGGTTTGCCGAGCCGGAGTCGGCGGAGATCGTCTTTAGCGCGCACAGCGTGCCGGTCGCGGTGATCGAGCGCGGCGACCCGTATCAGCGGCAGATCGAAGAGACGGTCGGGCTGCTGATGGAGCGCGGCGGGTGGGCGAACCCCTGTCGGCTGTGCTATCAGAGCAAAGTTGGGGCGAGCAAGTGGCTGCAACCCTCGCTGCGGACAACCATCCGTGATCTCGCGCGGGAGAACGTTAAGCGCTTGTGCGTGGTGCCGGTCTCGTTCGTGTCGGACCATGTGGAGACGCTGGGCGAGATTGACCACGAGGCGCGCGCGCTGGCCACGTCACTGGGCATCAAGCAGTTCGAATTGATGCCGGGGCTCAACGATTCGCCGCGCTTCATCCGCGCGCTGGCCGAGATGGTCATGCGTGCTGCCGGAGTCGAAGCCGTGCGTGGCGCCGAGATGGTGGCGGCGGACTAGAAGAAGTTTTGACTTTCGAGTTTTAAAAGCAACAGCAAGAGCGTTCACGCGAAGGACGCGAAGGAAATCGGGTTTAGGTTTACGGGAAACTGGAAAACTGCAAACTTGAAACTGCTCTGGTGAGGTGTGATGGCTGAACAATCCACGACGCAGGCTGGCGTACTGGGCGGGCTGCCGCCGTTGCCGCGCAAGCCGCTGAACGCTTCGGTGATCGCGGCCGAGCAGGCGTATCGCAAGCGCAAAGGGCTGCCGGCCCTGACCGAGGCCGACGTTGCCGCGCTCCAGGCGGGCGTGCCCATGCCGTGGGAAGAGGGTGGCGATGGGGCGCAGGCTGCTCCGGCGCCGGCAGCGGCCACACCGGCGGCGCCGCCCGCCGCTGCGGGCGCGGCGCCTCCTCCGGCAACAAGCGCGCCCGCTACAGGCGTCATCGGTGGATTGCCGCCGTTGCCGCGCAGGGCGCTCAACGCCAGCGTCATTGCCGCCGAGCAGGCCTATAGAAAGAAGAAGGGACTACCGCCCATCAGCGACGCCGATATCGAAGCGCTGAAGGCCGGCCAGCCCATGAGCTGGGAGCCGGGCGGATCAGGTGTGGCGGCGGCGCCGGCCGCGGCCAGTGCCGCGCCGGCAGCGCCGGCGGGAGCGCCCACAGCGGCTGCGGCTGCGCCGACGTCGCCCATGTCGAATGTGCAGGGCGGACTACCCAACCTGCCGCGCAAGGCGCTGAACAATTCGGTGATCTCGGCGGAGCAGGCGTATCGCAGGAAAAAAGGCATTCCGCCACTCAACGAGTACGAGATCGAGTGCCTGAAGCAGGGGTTGCCCATGCCGTGGGAGCCGGGCGGCAGGATTCCCGAGCTTCCTGCGGCGGCGCCGGCGGCGGCAGCTCCGGCCGCGGCCAGTGCCGCGCCGGCGGCAGCGGCAAAACCGGCGGCAGCAGCGCCGGCCGTTCCGCGCGCGACGGTGGCTTCGGCAGCCGCGACGACCGGCCCGGCGACGCGCTATGTGGGCACGCCTGCAGTTGGGACATCAAAGGCCGCGGCGGCCGGTGGCGTGGCCGCGATCGGGCCGGAAGACAGCGAGATCAACCGCAAGCGGCGGCGGCTGGTGTGGAGCTGCGTGGTCGCGTTCCTGGCGACGTGGCTGATTGCGTTCTTCCGCTTCTTCCTGCCGCGCACGCTGTTCGAGCCGAGCACGACCTTCAAGATCGGCTACCCGAGCGACTACACCCTGGGAGTGGACACCAAGTTCCAGCAGAAGTTCCGCATATGGGTGGACCGCACGCCCGACCGGCTGTTCGTGATCTACGCGCGCTGCACGCACCTGGGCTGCACGCCCGACTGGAAGCCGGCGGAAAACAAATTCAAGTGTCCGTGTCACGGGTCGGGATATGACTCGGAGGGAATCAACTTTGAAGGACCGGCGCCGCGTCCGATGGACCGCGCCAAGATTTCGCTCGATCCCGAAGGACAGATCGTGGTGGATGTGAGCAAGCTGTATCAGCAGCCCAAGGGACAGCCGACGCAGTTCAACGACCCGGGAGCGTATCTATCGGTGTAGTGGTTATGGGCGCCGTTGTGAATTGCAGAATTGCAGAATTGCCGAATTGAGAATCAAAGGTATTCACACGAAGGACGCCAAGCAACACGAAGGTGGCGACTGAACTTGAGCGGTGCAAGCAAAGTGGTGAGGCAATCATGGCGGATGAAGTAAGGAAAGAGGGCGCAACGGCGGCGCCGGGCGACGGCGCCAGCGGAAACGGCGCCGGGGGCGGCGGCGCGTCGGGCAATGGCGGCCGCGTGAGCGTGATGGTGAAGGCGCTTCGCGAAGACGCCAAGACCCTGCCCGGCGAGATGAAGGAGAAGATCAAGGAGCAGGTGGAGATCGTCAAGGATCCCACCAAGACCCAGGTCTTCACCTCGATCTTCCGGCACAAGCATGACGACACGCCGCGCAATCGCGCGCTGGGCGTGCTGTCCAACGTGTTCCTCCATCTGCATCCGGCCAAGATCAACCGTGACGCGGTGCGCTACAGCTTCACCTGGGGCATGGGCGGGATCACGTTTTATCTGTTCTTCGTGCTCACCTTCACCGGCGTGATGCTCATGTTCTACTACCACCCGTCGAAGGTGCAGGCCTTCCGCGACGTGCTCTATCTGGAGCACGACGTGCCGTTCGGCAAGCTGCTGCGCAACATGCATCGCTGGGCGGCCCACCTGATGGTGATCGCCGTCGAGCTGCACATGTTCCGCGTGTTCCTCACCGGCTCGTACAAAAAGCCGCGCGAGTTCAACTGGAACGTGGGCGTGATCCTGCTGGTGCTGACGCTGCTGCTGTCATTCACGGGTTACCTGCTGCCCGACGATCAGCTCGGATTCTGGGCCATCACGGTGGGCACGAGCATGGCGCGCGCCACGCCGCTGCTGGGACATGAAGGCCCGTTCGGGCCACAACTGGGCATGACGCCGTACAACGACGTGCGCTTCGGGCTGCTGGGCGGCTCGATCGTGGACGCGAACACGCTGCTGCGCGCCTATATCTGGCACTGCATCGCCATCCCGATCATCGCCAGCGTGTTCATGATCGTGCACTTCTGGCGCGTGCGAAAGGACGGCGGAATCTCAGGTCCGGCGCCGGTAATGCTGCCCAGCGAAGTCAAGGACAGGAAGTAGAAGTCAAACGCGTTCACGGGAAGGACACAAAGGTCGCACGAAGGGCACGAAGGAAACGCGGTGGCGCGCTGGCGGGTTTAGCCGACGACCGACGACCAACGACTAAGGACCGGTTTTATGGACTGGCGACAACTTTGGGAAATCACTTCGACGCCTGACAATGTGCCGATCGTGGCGCTGCTGCCGCTGGTCGTCTTCTACACCTGGCTGGCGTGGAAGCAGGCGCGCGGCAACGATGAACTGGTGGAGCAGCTGGAAGCCAATCCGGCGATGGCGCGCACCCACCATCGCAAGACGTTCCCGTTCAAGCCGGGCTGGCAGAAGGAAATCCACGTCTGGCCGTTTCTGCTGCGCATGGAGTTTTTGGCGGCAATCATCGTCACCATCATCCTGATGGTGTGGTCCATCACGCTGAACGCGCCGCTGGAAGAACCCGCCAATCCGAACCTGACGATGAACCCGGCGAAGGCGCCGTGGTACTTCCTCGGGCTGCAGGAGATGCTGGTGTACTTCGACCCGTGGATCGCGGGCGTGGTGATGCCCACGCTGATCATCATCGGGCTGATGATCATTCCTTATATAGACACGAACCCGCTGGGCTCGGGCTATTACACCTGGAAGCAGCGAAGGTTCGCGATTGCAACGTTCTTCTTCGGGTTTGTGATTTTGTGGGTGTCCATGATCATCATCGGCACGTTCATACGCGGGCCGGGATGGCAATGGTACTGGCCCGGCGTTTATTGGGACCACAATCGGCTGGTGTACGCGGTGAACGTTGACCTGGACGAACTGCTGAACCGCTTCCTGCCGAAGGCGATCCAGATTACCTCGTGGTATGCGCGTGCGATTTTCGGCGCCGTCGTGGTGGGCGCGTATTACGTGATCGGCGGGTTGCTGTTCCACTCGCTGTTCAAGCGCACCAATCCGCGCGACTACAAGCGCATGAGCTTTCTGCAATACAACCTGATGATGTTCTTCATGCTGACCATGATCGGGTTGCCGGTGAAGATCCTGGCGCGGCTCATCTTCAACATCAAGTATGTGATGGTCACGCCGTGGTTCAACATATGAACCCGTCTTCGGTCGTTGGTCATCGGTGGTTGGCGAATCGCTTGCCTGGAGGAACCGCGTAGTGCCGGAGAACCAAATTCCCGAGCAGGACCCGATCGTCAGCAAGTCGTACGCGCTGCACTACCTGGTGGCGGCGGTGCTGCTGATCGGCACGCTGTTCTGGGCGCTGTGGGACGAGGCATACGGGCAGCGTCCGTGGAAGTTCTACCAGAGCGAGTTCAAGAAGCGTTACACGGCGTTCCTGGCCACGGCGCGCTCGCAATCGGAGGCGTCAACGAAGGAGATCGCTTCCAGCGGCGAGTACCAGAAGCTGGAAGAAGAGGCCAAGGCCGCGAAAGACGCCTCTCGCCCGCACGAGACGGAGATCCAGAAGAAGATCGCCGACGTTGACCGCCGCATGGCCGTCGTCCTGGCGCTGTACACCGACGTGAAGGCGCGCATTGGCGCCGACACCTACAGCGTGGAGAGCGGCACCTTCGATCCCGATACCTCGCGCGTGGAAAAAGACCACGACAAAGAAGTCAAAGAGCTGGAGAAGAAGAAGAGCGAGCCCCGGTACACCATCGACCTGCCCGATGAAAAGGGCAAGAAGTACAGCTACAACCAACTGGAAGAGAAATATCTCGACCTGAAGAACCAGAAGGCGGCGCTCGTCAACGAACTGGCTGAGGCGCAGAAGGCGTGGAAAGAGCTGGAGGCCAGGCGCGACGCCTATCTCACCGATCACATGGTGAGCCTGTCTCCGGCGGCGCTCAAGGGCCTGCGCGACAAGTACGCCACCTGGGACCCGCAAATCCGGCAGATCAACGTAGCCGACGCCAACATCGTGGACCGGTGCGAATCCTGCCACATGGGCGTCCGCGAGCCGGTCACGCTGACTGCGGCATCGCTCACGCCCAAGGGCGCCAAGAAGCCGGACAAGTACGCCGTAGCCTTCGTCAGCCATCCGGACAAAGAGCTGTTGCAGATGCACGATCCGGAGAAGTTTGGCTGCTCGCCGTGTCACCAAGGCAACGGGCGCGCGACCACCAGCGTGGAGAAGGCGCACGGCAATTACGAGCACTGGCTGTGGCCGCTGTTCAAGAAGGAGAACATTCAGGCGGGATGCCAGCTCTGCCACTCGGCGGATGCGTACCTGGCGGCGCCGGCGACCGACGTCATTAATGAAGGCAAGTTCCTGTTCCGGCTGCGCGGCTGCAACGGCTGCCATCGCTATGAGAACTACGACAGGGAGCCGGAAGACCTGCTGACCGTGGCGCAGCAGATCAAGCAGCTCGAGGCGCAGCAGAAGGAAAACCTGCACCAGGCATCGATCTTGAACAAGCAGGCCGACGCCGCCCCCGACCAGACCGAAGCGAACCGGCTGAACCAGAAGGCCGAGGCTCTGCGCGTCGCCAACAGCAAGCTGGCCGGACGCATCGAGCAGCTCGACCTGCAGTCGAAGAGTTTGCTGCAGGACATGAAGAAGATTGGCCCGAACCTGAAAGAGGTCCGCGCCAAGCTGAACAAGAACTGGATTCCGGTGTGGCTGCACAAGCCGACGGACTTCCGTCCCACGACGAAGATGCCGAACTTCCGCCTGAGCGATGACCAGGTGAAGCAGATTTCGGCGTTCATCTGGCAGAACGGGCTCAGGGACCAGGTTCCCGCGGCCAAGCCCGGCAACGCGGCGCACGGGCAGGAGCTGTTCGAAACTCGCGGCTGCCTTGGCTGCCACTCCATGGGCGAGGGCGACGACAAGGAAGGCGGCGTCTTTGCCGCAAACCTGAGCCGCGTGGGCGAAAAGGTCAACTACAACTACCTGGTCAGCTGGATCCACAACCCGCGGCACCGGCTGCGTCCCTATTGTCCGTATGAGAAGAAGGACATCGGGCCTGAGGACTACGCCAAGAAGGGCCTGCCGTACGTCTACGACCTGGAACACACGCAGTGTCCGAACGACGGCCACGAGCTGCAAGTGCAGCAGATGACGCCGATGCCGATCCTGCGCCTGAGCCAGACCGACGCGGAAGACATCGCGACATACCTGATGTCGAAGAAGCGCAAGGAGCCCGCCGACTACGCCGAAGCCGCCTTCATGGATGATCCGAAGATGGCCGAGCAGGGCAAGGTGTGGGTGCGGCACTTCGGCTGCGCAGGCTGCCATGAGATCAGCGGCATGGAGGACGAGGGCCGCATCGGAACGGAACTGACGGCGGAAGGGTCGAAGCCGATCGAGCGCCTGGACTTCGCGCTGCTCACGCAGCCGGCTGAAACGGGCGGCAAGGACCCGATCGACGATCCGGCAATCCCGGACAGCAAGGAGCTGCTGGCGCGGCTGCCGAACGGACCGGCGAAGGGCCCGTGGTACGACCACAAGGGCTTCTTCGAGCACAAGCTGGCCATGCCCAACATCTTCGACAAGGGCAAGGTGAAGGGCCCGACCGAAGCGCTGCGCATGCCCGATCCCCACCTGGAGAAGGAGCAGATCAGGGCGCTGGTCACGTTCCTGCTCGGCAGCCAGGACACATCGCTGCCGGCAAACTACCAGTACAAGCCGGAAGACCAGCGGCGCGACATCCAGGAAGGCTGGTGGATTGTCCGCAAGTACAACTGCATGGGCTGCCACCAGTTCACACCCGGGCAGGCGACGATCCTGGAGACGCTGCCCCAGTATCGCGACGCCAAGGAAAAACTGCCGCCCAAGCTCCTGACCGAGGGCGCGCGCGTCGATCCCGAGTGGCTGCTGCGCTTCCTCTCGAACCCGGCGCTGAGCACGACAGACACGAACCGCAACGGTGTGCGCCCGTATCTCGCCGTGCGCATGCCGACGTTCAACTTCTCGCCCAACGAGCTGCGCAAGCTGGTGCGCTTCTTCCAGGCGCTCTCGCAGCAGCCGCAGCCCTATATCCCGCAGAAGATGGCGGGGCTGACGGGCAAGGAGATGGAGATGGGCCGCAGCCTGTTCTCCAGCGCGGCGGCGCCCTGCCTGAAGTGCCACGCGACGGGCGATCCGAACCACGACAAGACGGCGACCGCGCCCAACTTCCTGCTGGCGAAAGAGCGCCTGAAGCCGGGCTGGACCGAGCGCTGGATCATTGATCCGCAGAGCATCTCGCCGGGCACGGCGATGCCCTCGAACCTGTTCCGGCAGGAGAACGGGCATTGGGTGTTCAACGGACCCACCCCACCCACGTTCCAGGGCTACGACCAGGACCACACCAAGCTGCTGGTGCGCTATATCTTTGAGCTAACGCCCCAGGAGCAGCGCGCCGTAGCCGGGCGCATGGGACGAGGAACAGCGGCGCTGGCGCCCAGGCCGCGGAACAATGCGGCGCGAAGCGGGGCGCCGGGTTCGACCGGCGGGCGGTGATTTCCAACTCTAGATAACCCCAGGTTCGCGCCGCAAACGACGCGGCGCGAACCTGGGGCACGCTCCTGGACCCTGCCTACTTCTTCCCTGCTTGTTGCCGCGGACGCTGCTTGGCTGAGACTGCGCGGATGATGAGCTTGCCGCGTCGGCTCGCCGGAAGCGGCGCCCGCGAGGCCGCCACTGAGGCGGCGATGAGACCTTCCACCTCCGGACGCTGCAGGACCGCGGCCGAATCCAGGCGAATGAAGCGCGTCTGCTTGCCTGAACCGAGCAGCAGTTGGTGCGGATCGGGCAACTTCGCGCCGTGGATGAAGCACAGTCCCACGCCGCTCGCGCCGGCCGCGATCGAGAGAATGGCATCGGCCGGGCGTTCGGTTGGGCAGTAGCCGATCACGAAGAAGTTGTAGTTGTCGTAGACGAGTTCGTTCGCCCCCGGAAGCCGCTTGCGAAGGGCCTTGCGGACCGAACGGATCAGCTTTTGCTTGTTTGCGTCGAACTTGCGGATGAACGCGGCGAGCTGGGCTTCGGCGGCGGTCCTCGGCAAAGGCTTGGCGGTCGTACTCGGCATCGTCTTCCCGCGAATGGCCCGGCATTCTACTCCGCCACTGGTCGAAGTCGGCCGCATCGCAGAAGCGCGGGCGTGGCCGCTTGCGTCCAGACGCTCCGGTATGGGCTGTCACACTTGGCAGCGCGCGGCGCTGCGCGGTAACATGTACTGTTTTGTCCGGACCAATACTTCCCTACTGAAAGGTGCAGCGATGATGAAATCCCTCAAGAGAACGTGGCTGGCGCCCGTGCTGGCGTTGGCTGTCCTCTTCGTGCTGGCGGGCTGTAGCAAGAAGGAAGAAGCCGCATCGTCGAACGAAGAGGCGGCTTCGCCGGCGGCGCCGAAGGCGGCTGCCACTCCGATTGACAAGAGCACCGTCGGCTCGGTGAGCGGCACCGTGAAGTACGACGGCGTCAAACCCAAGGCCGCCAAGATCGACATGAGCCAGGACCCGGCCTGCAAGGGCGACAACACCGCCGAAACCGTGGTCGGCGACGACGGCGATCTGGCCAACGTGTTCGTCTACGTGAAGGACGGCCTTGGCGACCGCACATTCGCGGCGCCAACTACTCCCGTGGAGCTCGATCAGCAGGGCTGCCGCTACCATCCGCACGTGCTCGGCGTGATGACCGGCCAGACGGTGAAGATCGTGAACAGCGATCCCACCACGCACAACATCCATCCCACGCCGGCGAACAACCGCGAGTGGAACGAATCGCAGCCGCCCAAGGGCGCTGCGCTGGAGAAGACCTTCGCCCGCGAAGAGATCATGCTCCCGGTGAAGTGCAACCAGCATCCGTGGATGAAGATGTACCTGAACGTGGTCAAGAGCCCGTACTTCGCCGTGACCGACAAGGACGGCAAATACGAGCTGAAGGACCTGCCTCCCGGTGATTACACCATTGCGTTCGTCCACGAGAAGCTGGGTGAGCAGACGCAGAAGGTGACGGTCGGCCCGAAGGAGTCGAAGACCGTGGACCAGACCTTTAAGGCAGGCGGCGCGGCCGGAGCGGGATCGTTGTAAGGACCCCGTCGTTGGCCCTTGCTCGTCGGCCAAGAGCCTGGACCCTGCGAGACGCGCTCTCGCAGGGTTTTCTGCTTTTGGCCGGGGGCCGACGGCCGGCGACGCCTTTCTGCTACAATTCTGCGTTCGCGGCGACCCCAAGGAGCTACAACCCTGCCTTCCGCTTACAACCCAGCGCATCACCGGTTCTGCGTGTTTTTGGCCGTGACTACTCTCTGCCTCATCATTGCCGGCGCGCTCGTTACCAGCAACGACGCGGGACTGGCAGTGCCCGACTGGCCCACATCATTCGGCTCGCTGGTTCGCATTCCGCCCATGGTCGGCGGAGTGAAGTTCGAGCACGGACATCGCATGCTGGCCGAGTTCGTTGGACTGCTCACCATCGTGCTGGCGGTATGGACGTCTCGCGTGGAGCGCCGCTCCTGGATGCGTAAGCTGGGCTGGACGGCCCTGGCGCTGGTGATCACACAAGGCATTCTGGGCGGAATCACGGTAAAGTTTTTCCTGCCACCCTGGGTTTCAACGGCGCACGCGACGCTGGCGCAGACGTTTTTCTGTCTTACCGTGGCACTCGCGTTGTTTACCAGCCGCCGATGGATCGAGTATCCCGGCGGCAGTTTTGTGGATCACGGACATCCTTCGGTGCGCACGCTCACGCTGCTGGCGGCGAGCGCGGTGTACGTGCAGCTCATCCTGGGCGCCGCCTTCCGCCACTCGGGATTGAAGCTGCTGCCGCACCTGCTGAGCGCGGTCGTGGTTACCGTGCTGGTGATCTGGACGGTCACGCGCGTGCTGAGCGGGTTTTCGGCGCTGGCTGAGCTGCGGCGTCCGGCGCAAGCGCTGCTCGGCGTGTTGCTGTTGCAGCTCGCGCTCGGCTTTGCCGCGTACCTCACGCGCGTGGCCTGGAGCGGACACGAGCCGCAGCCGCAGCTGAACATGGTCGTGTCCACCGTAGCGCACGTGGCGGTGGGCGCGGTGATGCTGGCGACCACGATGGTGCTGGCCCTGGAGGCGCGGCACGTAAGCGCGTTCCTGTCGCGCGGCAATGTGATCGAGTTCCGCGGCGCGCGCAAGGCGGTGACGGCATGACGACGCTGCCGCAGCCGTTGACCGAAGCCGAAGCAGGATTGAAGAACGCCGTCGCGGGCGAGGGCGTCCGCGCCACACAGGTGAACATACTGCGCTCGATCGCGGGCTACGCTGAGCTGACGAAAGTACGCGTCACATCGCTCGTCATGATGTCAGCGTGGTGCGGCTTCTACCTGGGCTCGCTGAAGTCGGGCGTGTCGTCCGTCTCCTGGACGCTGGTTCACGCCGTCCTGGGAATTGGTTTGGTCGCCGGCGGGACCGCCGCGCTGAACCAGGTGATTGAGCGCGACCTCGACGCGCTGATGCGGCGCACCAACCGGCGTCCGCTCCCGGCGGGACGCATGAGCGCGCGGCGTGCCGCGATTTTCGGCGCGGCGACCACTCTCCTTGGAATTGCCTACCTGGCGCTGGCGACCAATGCGCTGACCGCGCTGCTCACCCTGGCCACGTCGGCCGCATATCTGGGCGCGTACACGCCGTTGAAACGCGTCTCGCCGTGGTGCACCTTCGTGGGCGCGTTCCCAGGCGCCATGCCGCCGGTGCTGGGCTGGACGGCGGCGCGCGGTTGGCTGGGATGGGAGCCGCTGGCGCTGTTCGCCATCCTGTGGGTGTGGCAGTTCCCGCACTTCCACTCCATCGCGTGGCTGTATCGCGAGGACTACGAGCGCGCCCGCATCCGCATGCTGCCGGTGGTGGAGCACGACGGGCGCTCCACGGCCCGCGAGATCATCCTGTACTCCCTGCTGCTGATTCCGGTGAGCGTGGCGCCGTCGCTGCTCGGCATGTCGGGCTGGATTTACGCCGGCGGCGCGCTGGCGTTGAGCGGCATCTTCTTCTGGACGGGAGCGCGGCTCGCGGCGCTGAAGGCGACGCCCGCCGAACCGCATTCCAAGACGCGAGCGCGTCATGTGCTTCAGGCCAGCGTCTTCTATCTGCCGCTGCTGTTCGGGCTGCTGATGCTGAGTGCCACGCCGTAGCCCCGGCTTTCCCATGAATTCACAGCACGCCATCGTCGGCGACGCCGAACGCGGCGCAACGGCGCTGGCCGACGCGCAGCCGGTCATCTCCGTCGAGGGCCTGCGGCACAGCTACGGTGAGCGGACCGCGCTCAACGGCGTGACGTTCACGGTGCGGGCGGCGGAGACCTTCGGCCTGCTCGGCCCGAACGGCAGCGGCAAAACCACGCTCTTTCGCATTCTTTCCACGCTCATGCTGCCCAGCGGCGGGCGCGCGCTGGTGGCCGGGCACGACGTGGCGCGCCAGCCGATGGCGGTGCGGCGCTTGATCGGCGTGGTCCATCAGCAGCAGAGCATTGACGTCAAACTGACCGCGGCGGAAAACCTTCGCCACCAGGGACATCTCTACGGCCTGCGCGGCGCGGCGCTCGCGCGGCGCATCGAAGAGATGTTGCGGCGCGTGGGGCTCAGCGACCGCGCCAATGAGCGCGCCGAAAACTTTTCCGGTGGCATGCAGCGGCGGCTGGAGCTGGCGAAGGGCCTGCTGCATCGCCCGTCGGTATTGCTGCTCGACGAGCCTTCCACCGGGCTCGATCCCGGCGCGCGGCGCGACCTGTGGCTCTACCTCGAGACGCTGCGCTCGGAGGAGCAGGTCACGATCGTCCTGACCACGCACCTGATGGAAGAGGCCGAGCGCTGCCGTCGTTTGGCCATTGTGAATCTGGGCGAGTTGGTGGCGCTGGGAACGCCGGCGGAACTGAAGCGCGAGATCGGCGGCGACGTGGTGTGGCTGGAGGCCGGGAACCCTGGCCGGGTCGCCGAGCAGATTGCGCGACGGTTTGGCGGGCATCCGGTGGTGATGGACGGCAAGGTGCGGCTGGAGATTGAGAACGGACATCGCTTCGTGACCGACGTGGTGGAGGCGTTTCCGGGCGAAATTCAATCGGTCTCGATCAGCAAGCCCACGCTGGAAGACGTGTTCATTCACCGCACCGGGCACAGATTTTGGAACGACACAGCTGCCACCGAGGTTGGCCGTTGAGATCTTCCTCGCTCTTGGGCATTAGCTAAGAGCCAACAGCGCTCCGTCCGGCCAACATGCGCTCTCGCGATTCCATTTACAATGGCAGGCAGACGTGGTCACCCAAAGCACAACTCTTGCGGGAACGCGCGCGGAGGCACAGGTGCGCGCGGAAGCGCGCGGCCCGGCGTTGCTGGCCACCCTGTCTCTGTGGTGGCGCGAGATCGTGCGCTTCTACCGGCAGCGCAGCCGCGTGGTGGGCGTTATCGCGTCACCGGTGCTGTTCTGGCTGGTGATCGGATCGGGATTCGGTACGTCGCTCCGCTCGAGCGCAAGCGGCGGCGGGCATTATCTGGAATATTTTTTCCCGGGCGCGCTTATCATGATCGTGCTGTTCACCAGCATCTTCACAATGATGAGCGTGATCGAAGACCGCCGCGAAGGATTTCTGCTTTCGGTGCTGGCGGCGCCGGTGAGCCGGTCCGTGATCGTGCTCGGCAAAGTTCTGGGCGGCGCGACGCTGGCGGCCGTGCAGGGCCTGATCTTCCTGGCGTTTGCGCCGGCGATCGGGATCCACTTCACGCTGGAAAGGTTTTTGCTCACCGCTGCCGTCGTCTTCCTGGTGGCGTTTGCGCTGACTGCATTGGGATTCGCCGTCGCCTGGCCGATGGATTCGCCGCAGGCGTTCCACGCCGTGGTGAACCTGTTCATGATCCCGCTGTGGCTGGTTTCGGGCGCGCTGTTTCCGCTAACCGGCGCTTCGGGATGGATTCGCGCCATCATGCGCGCCAATCCGCTGACCTATGGCGTGGAAGCGCTGCGCGCGCTGCTCTTCCCGGCTGCGCCGACGGATTTCGGCGTCGGAACGGCGCTGGCCGTGTTGGGCGGCTTCTCCGGCGTGATGTTCGTAGCGGCGTTCGTGCTGGCGAACCGGCGGACGACGCGCCCGGCGGCATGAACCAATTCTGAAACCCTGCGAATGGCCGACTATTCCATCTTCCCTGTCATCGACGCCAGCCTGAACGGCGCCAGCGCGGTGCTGATCACGACCGGGCGCGTCCTGATCGGGCGCGGCAGGATCGCCGCGCATCGCGCGTGCATGATCGCGGCGGTGGTCACGTCGTCACTGTTCCTGGCGTCGTATCTCTACTACCACGCGCACGTGGGCTCGGTGCGCTTCCCCGGCCAGGGATGGGTTCGGCCGGTGTACTTCGGCATTCTGATTTCGCACACGCTGCTGGCCGCCGCGGTGGTGCCGCTGGTCCTGATGACGCTTTCGCGCGCGCTGCGGCAGCGCTTCGACCGGCACCGCGCCATCGCCCGCTGGACGTATCCGGTGTGGCTGTATGTGTCGGTCACTGGCGTGGTGATTTATTTCATGCTGTATCGGATTTACGCATAGCGGCAATGGAACGACGAATGCCAACGCTCAAACTGAAGATTGACGTGGGCGGAACGACGGGCGATGAGGCCTGGAGGGCGATCCAGCAGTTTGATCCGATTCAGGGCGCGTACTTCGGCCTCGAGTTTGGCGGATCGAAGTGCAGGCACGCCGCCGGCGCTCCGCACTCGGCCGGTGAGTGGATCGGCGCCGCCGTGAGGGTCGGCGACCCTCTGCTCGGGCAGTACGCCGTGTCGCACTACCTGGAGCAGCCGCGAGTCCTCGACGTGGATGTGGAGCCGTAGCCGTTTGGGCGCTCGCCGCGGACGGCGCGAGTGAAGTAGGGATGCTTCGACTCTGCCCCTCGCGTTGCTCGGGACTCCGCTCAGCATGACGGCAAACAGAATTGGAGTACATGACGGAAGCAGACAGCAAGGCAGAATCGATTGAAACTGCGCCGAAGAAACCGCGCATGCCGCTGCGCACGCGCATCATTTTCTTCGTTGTGGCCTGGGCCATCGTGCTCATGCCGTTTCTGTTCTGGCGGAGCACGTGGTTTGGGCGTCCGCTCACCGACACCGAGATCACCGAGTACCTGCGCGACGACTCCAGGCCGCGCCACATCCAGCATGCGCTGGTGCAGATTGCCGACCGCATGGCCAAGGCGCGTGCCACGGGGCGCGCGCCGGCCGACGCGGCGCGGCAGTGGTATCCGGAGCTGGTGCGGCTGGCGAAGCATCCAGTGGAGGAGATTCGCAACACCGATGCCTGGCTGATGGGACAGGACCCCTCGCGGCCCGAGTTTCACCGCGCCCTGTTCGCGATGCTGGAAGACGGCTCGCTCGGCGTCCGCAATAACGCAGCGCTGTCGCTGGTGAGCTTCGGCGATGACGCGGGCCACCAACAGATTTCCGCCATGCTTGCGCCGGCCGAGGTCAAGTCAGTAGTGGCGGGCGAAGTGGCCGCGGTCGCGAAGGCCGGCGATTCGATTCGCGGTGGCACCATGGTGGCGCGCCTCGATGTCCAGGGCCTGAGCAACGCCGGGCCGGTGAAAACGAGCTTCGACATCCGCTCACCCATTAGCGGCAAGTTGCGATCGGTGGCGGTGAAAAAGGGTGATCACGTGCCGGGCGATGCGCTCGTCGCCATCGTCGATCCCGGTCCGGAACAGGTTTGGGAGGCGCTGCGCGCCCTCTATATGATCGGGAACAAGGACGACCTGCCGCTGGTTCGCCGCTATGAAGCCGCGAATCCCGACATGCCCGACAAAGTCCGCGAACAGGCGAGGAACACAGAGAAGGCGATTCTGGCGAGGAAGTAGTAAACCGCTGCCAGCTGCCGGCTTCTGGTTGCCGGCCAAGCTTCTGACTGATTCGGCCAGCAGCCAGTAGCGGCTCTAGTACGGCATCACACCGACTTCTTTTTCCACTTCCACCGTGTCCACCATCACGATGGCGTCCCAGGGACAGCCGTCGAGGAAGGCGCCGTCGGGGCCCTTGCTGGTGCACTTCTTGCACCCGATGCAGAGCAACGGATCCACCTGGATGCGGCCGAAGGGCGGGTGGTCCTGGTCGGGCACCCAGAACATGCAGTCCTCCACCGGGCAGTACTCCACGCAGGCGGGCGAGCCGGCGCATCCGGTGCAGCACTCGGTGATGACGGCGAGCTCCTTGGGCTTCTTGCGGCGCGGGTAGTTCTGCCCCTTGGAGCGGGGCTCGAACTTCAGTTCGTCAGGGACGAGGCCGGGGGCCGTTTCGGCGGGCATGCGGGCACATTATACATTTGGCCCCGGATTGTTCGAAGGATTGCAAAATTGCCGAATTGAGGGATTGCAGAATTGCAAATGTGCCAGGATGCGTCAGACTTCAAGCTGGTTTTTTCAATTCGGCGGCCCGGCAATTCGGCGGTTCAGCAGACGCTTCTGATATATTGGCCGCAAATCCCACACAGAGCGGAGCCACCCCATGGCGAAGAGCGTGAACAAAGTCATTCTGATCGGCAATCTGGGCAAGGACCCTGAGGTGAAGTTCACGCCGCAGGGCACGGCGGTGGCGAAGTTTACCGTTGCGACGAACTCGCGTTTCAAAGATAAGACGTCCGGCGACTGGCAGGAGCGCACCGAGTGGCACAACGTGGTGGCCTGGGAGCGGCTGGCCGAGATTGCCGGTGAGTACCTGAAGAAGGGCCGCACCGTCTACATCGAAGGCCGCCTGCAGACGCGCTCCTGGGACGATAAGGAAACCGGCCAGAAGAAGTACATGACCGAGGTCGTGGCCAACGACCTGGTGCTGCTCGGCGGCCGCGACGCTGTCGGCGGCGGCGAGATGCGCGCGCGCGGCGCGCAGTCGTCATCTGCCGGCCCGGGCGGCGGCATGGACCAGCGCAACCCGCACGCCGACGAAGTGGCGCAGACGAACATCACAGACGAAGATATTCCGTTCTAGGATCAGTTCTCAGTTCTATGCTCTCCGAAGGCGCGGCGATTGCCGCGCCTTTGCCTTTGGCAGGCAGGAGACGTTGCAAGCCACGTCTCTACGCGGAGCGACCGGCTGCCATCCAACACCCGCCCGCTATTTGCCATCCAATCTGAGCTGTACGTGTTTGCTATGCGGGTCTTCGATTCCACGCCATTTTCCCTGCTTTCCTCTCCTCGGCCTGCGTTCGGTTTCCTTGCTGCGGCTGGGCTCGCTTTGACGCTGGTGAGCTGCCACCATGCCGACGTGCGGCAGGCGCTGCGCAGCCAGGCGCTGCAGGCGCCGCAAGGGCCGCCGGTGATGCTGGCGGCTTATCAGCCCTGGTTCGGCAACAGCAGCCACATCAACGTAGGCTACTCGTCGCAGGATGAGCGCGTGCTCGAACGCCAGATCGCCGAGGCCAAGGACCTGGGCATCCGCGGCTTCGTGGTGAACTGGTATGGCCCGAACAAGAACTTTGAAGATCGCAGCTATGCCCTGCTGCAGCGCGTAGCTGGCCAGGACCGCGACTTCCGCGTCGCACTGATGTATGACGAAGACGACGGTGGCGGCGACACGACGAACCAGGTAATCGGCGACCTGCAGTACGCATACGACCGCTACATCGGGTCGCGGGCAGATGGGTCGCGCTCGGCGTATCTGCGCTACAACGGCCGCCCGGTGATCTTCATCTTCCCCAAGGGCGGTGCGACGGACTGGTCGCGGGTCCGGCGCGCGACGGATTCCTGGGACGATCCGCCGCTGCTCCTCTACAAGGACGGCAACAGCAAGTACGCCTCCGACTTCGACGGCTTCTACGCCTGGGTGCAACCCGGGCGCGGCGGATGGCAGCGCGACGGCTCCAACTGGGGCCGCGACTACCTCGACAGCTTCTACGCGCGCATGAGCGCGCATTATCCCGACAAGATCGCCGTCGGCGCAGCCTGGCCCGGCTTCGACGATTCGCGCGCCTCCTGGACGCGCAACCGGCGCATGAACGCGCGCTGCGGCAAGACGTTTGAAGATTCGCTCGGCCTCTTCCGCCGCTACTACAGCGACCAGAAGCCGCTTCCCTTCCTCATGATCGTTACCTGGAACGATTACGAGGAAGGCACCGCCATCGAGCGCGGGGTGGTGCGCTGCGGCGGCGGGGAGAGCACTGCCACGGCCGGGCGTTAGTAGAAAAACTTCTTACCGCGAATCACGCGGATGAACGCGGAGCAATCCGCGGAGGCTGCGGACATCAGGTTCTTCTGTCCCAATAGCGGTCTGGACGTCACTCGAAACCCCGCGCCTCCGTGTCTCCGCGGTTAGAATGTCGTTCATGGACGACCAGGAATTCCGCAAGCGCGCCGAGAGCGCGCTCGAATCGTTGAAGACCGCGCTCATCGCCGCTGAAGGCGACGCCGAGATGGAAGTGGAAGAGCAGGGCGGCGCGCTGCACATCAGCTTCGAGGGGCCCGAAGGCAGGTTCGTGATCTCGCCCAACTCCGCCGCGCGGCAGATCTGGATTTCGGCGCTCTCCACCAGCTTCAAGCTGGATTGGTCCGATTCCACCGGCGACTGGGTGCTGCCGAGGTCCGGTGAGCGACTGAAGCCGCTCGTCGGAAGGTTGATCAATCAGCAATTGGGCGCGGAAAAAGTTTCCCTCTGACCCTTGCCATACCCTGCGGGTGTGCGGACAGGCCTTCAGAACCCCACCTGGATGCAGCCTCCAACTCGGTAATCGGTACTCGGTGCTCGCCACTCGGCACTGTCTTTCTTTATGCCGGCACCGGCGCCAGCTTGCGGCGAAGGTCACGGGCGATCTGGGCGCCGTGGAAGCGGCCGTTTTCGATAAAAATCTCGTTCGTGCGCGAGCCCGCCACGATCACGCCCGCCAGGTAAATGCCCGGCACATTCGACTCCAGCGTCTCGGGATCGCACACCGGGCGACAGTCCTGGTTCGTGAGCTGCACACCGAGCGAGCGCAGGAAGTCGAAATCGGGATGGTATCCGGTGAGCGCAAGCACGAAGTCGTTCTTTAGTCTCAGGTCCCCGTCGGGAGTTGAGAGCAGGACCGAGCGCTCGGTGATCTCTTTCACCGTGGTGTTGAAGTAGGCCTTGATCTCGCCCGCCTTGATGCGGTTCTCGATGTCCGGCTTGATCCAGTATTTGACGTTCTGATGGATTGCCGGGCCGCGATGCACCATGGTCACGCGCGCCCCCTGGCGCCAGAGTTCAAGCGCGGCGATGGCGGCAGAATTCTTTGCCCCGATGATGACCACGTCGCAGTTGAAATATGGATGCGCTTCTTTGTAGTAGTGCGCCACCTTGGGCAGGTCCTCGCCGGGAATATTCAGGTAATTCGGCAGGTCGTAGTATCCGGTGGCGACGATGATCTTGCGCGCGAGGATTTCGTTGGCGGTCCCATCGCGGTCGAGGGTCGAGACGCGGAATTCTCCGTCGCTGCCGGAGACGCGCTCCACACGCTCGTACTGCCGCACCACGAGTTTGTACGTCTCGGCAACGCGGCGGTAGTACTCAAGCGCCTCGGAGCGCGTGGGCTTGCGATGGTTCTCGGTCGGGAACGGGATGTCGCCAATCTCCAGCAGCTCCGGCGTGGTGAAGAACGTCATGTGCGTCGGATAGTGGAAGAGCGAGTTGGCCAGGCAGCCCTTGTCCACGTTCACCGCGGTGAAGCCGGCGCGCCGCGCATCGATGGCGCAGGCCAGGCCGGTCGGCCCGGCGCCGATCACCAGCACGTCGAAGATTGTTTCCGCAGAATCGGGCATGCGCGTTGGATGCGTGCCTGCAGCTCCCGGCGCCGGAAAAAAGCGCGCCCGGCCGCGGCGCCTGTCTTAAGCGTAACAGACGCGGCGGGAAGCGACGCCTCCGCACGATTGCTATAATTTTCCGTTCCCCACACGTTCAGGAGCCGCCATGGCAACCTCCGGAGAGCAGAAGGCCGCTACGCGCACCGAATCCGACAGCATGGGCCAGATCGAGGTGCCGGCCAACGTTTATTGGGGCGCGCAGACGCAGCGCTCCCTGCACCACTTCAACATCGGCATCGACGTGATGCCGCCGGAGCTGATCCGCGCGTTTGCCATCCTGAAGAAGGCCTCGGCGCTGGTGAACCAGGAGCTGGGAAAACTGCCCGCCGACAAGGCCAAGCTCATTGTTCAAGCAGCAGATGAAGTAATCGCCGGAAAGCACGGTAATCAATTCCCATTGCGCATCTGGCAAACCGGCAGCGGCACGCAGACCAACATGAACGTGAACGAGGTGATCTCGAACCGCGCCATCGAGATTGCCGGCGGCGTGCTGGGATCGAAGAAGCCGGTCCATCCCAACGACGACGTAAACATGTCGCAGTCATCCAACGACACGTTCCCCGCGGCGATGCACATCGCGGCCGCCGAGCGCGTGAAGCGCGCGCTCATCCCGGCCGTGCAGCGCGTGCAGAAGGCGATCGAGGCGAAGGCGAAGGAATTTGGCGCGGTGGTGAAGATCGGCCGCACGCACCTGCAGGACGCCGTGCCGCTCACCGTCGAGCAGGAATTCGGCGGATGGGCGAGCCTGCTGGAGCGCGACGTGAAACGGCTCGAACAGGTGCTCGATGGCCTTTACGACCTGGCGCTCGGCGGCACCGCCGTCGGCACCGGGCTGAACACCCATCCTGAGTTTGCGGTGCGAGTGGCGAAGAAGATTGCCGAGCTGACCGGCCTTCCCTTCCGCTCGCATCCCAACAAGTTCGCCGCGCTCTCGGCGCACGACGAGATCGTCTTCGCGCAGGGCGCGCTGGAGACGCTGGCGGCATCGCTGATGAAGATCGCCAACGACATTCGCTGGCTGTCATCGGGACCGCGTTGCGGACTCGGTGAGCTGACGATTCCCGAGAACGAGCCCGGATCGTCCATCATGCCGGGAAAAGTGAATCCGACGCAGAGCGAAGCCATGACCATGGTCGCGGCGCAGGTGCACGGCGCGACGGCGGCCGTCGGCTTTGCCGGCTCGCAAGGCAACTTCGAGCTGAACGTCTTCAAGCCGGTCATCATTTACAACTTCCTGCACTCGGTCACCCTGCTCACCGACGCCTGCCAGGGCTTTGTGGACTTCATGATCGCGGGCATCGAACTCGACCGCGAGCGCATTGATTCCTACGTGAAGAATTCGCTGATGCTGGTGACGGCGCTGGCGCCCAAAGTCGGCTACGACAAAGCGGCGCAGATCGCGCACAAGGCGCACGTGGAACACACCAGCCTGCGCGAAGCAGCAATCAAACTGGGTTATGTAACCGGTGAAGAGTTCGACAAGTGGGTGAAGCCGGAGGAGATGACGCACCCGTAGGCACGAACGGCCTACTTTGCCTTAGGCGGCTCCCAGAGTTCGATCTCGTTGCTATCTGGGTCCATGATCCACGCGAAGCGGCCGTAGTCATGGTCTTCCCTGCCATCCCCAGGTGCTTTTTGTACCACGCGTACATTTTGCATCCGGGTTTTTCGACTTCAGGACAATAGGACAATGCCGCCGAGGCCGGTAACGCGCTTCACTAGTACGCCCACCTCAGCAGCGTAGCGCCCGTGGTGAAGCCCGCGCCGACAGAGGCGAGGAGCACGAGGTCGCCCCTGCGGATTTTGCCCTGCTCGAGCGCGGTCTGCATGGCGAGTGGGATGGTGGCGGCGGTGGTGTTGCCGAACTGGTCGATGTTGATAATCACCCGCTCGAGCGGCATGCCAAGACGGTCAGCCGTGGCGGTGATGATGCGCTGGTTGGCCTGGTGCGGGACGAAGCACTTCACGTCGGCGCCGGTGAAGCCGTTGCGCTTCAGAAGTTTCTCGCTCACGTCGGCCATCTTGCGCACGGCGTATTTGAAGACCGCCTGTCCGTCCTGGTGAACGTAGTGCATCTTCTTGTCAACCGTTTCATGCGACGAAGGATGCAGGCTTCCACCGCCCGGCATGTAAAGCGAGCATCCGCCGGAGCCGTCGACTTCGTGGATGAAGTCGATAAGGCCGAGTTCGTCCGTTGCCGGCTCGAGAAGCACCGCGCCGGCGCCGTCGCCGAAGATGACGCACGTGGCGCGGTCGGTGTAGTCGATGATCGACGACATCACGTCGGCGCCGATGACAAGGACCTTCTTGTGCGCGCCGGTGTTGATGAACTGCGCCCCGGTCTGCAGCGCGTAGACGAAACCGGAGCAGGCGGCGGAGACGTCGAACCCCCAGGCGCCTTTGGCGCCGAGCTTGTCCTGGATGAGGCAGGCGGTGGAGGGGAAAAACATGTCGGGCGTAACGGTGCCGACGATGATGGCCTCGATGTCCGTCGGCGCAATGCCGCGCTTGGCGAGCACGCAGCGCGCGGCTTCGAGCGCCAGGTCGCTGGTGCCAACTCCCTTTTCCACGATGTGACGTTGCAGGATGCCGGTACGCTCGCGGATCCACTCGTCGCTGGTCTCCACCATTTTTTCCAGGTCCTGGTTGGTGAGCAGGCGCGGCGGGACGTAAGTGCCCAGGGCGGTGATGCGGGCGCGGACAAGTGGCTGAGTCATGGAGTTTACGGTTTACAGTTTACAGTTCACAGTCAAAGCTCCGCATGTGTGAACTGTAAACCCTGAACTGTGAACTGAAAAGCCGCATCGGGGTACCCGCCGCACACGCACGAAGCTTCTGTTACGGGCCCCCGCGGCAAAAACTGCTCCTCGCTCGCCTGCAGCGCGCGCACCCCGACGCGCGTCCTCGGCTCACCCTGAACGGGCTCGTGCGCGTTCAAACAAGCCGAGCACCGGGATACCCGCTGCACACGCACGAGCCCGTTACCGTTGCTTCCTTCCGGACCTGGCGGGGTTGGCGGGATTGCGTCGCGCGGGACCCAGTGCCCGACTGCGTATTGTAACAAGGCGCGGGGAGAGACGCCGGCGCGTCCGGCGTTCTCCTGTTTACGGTTGCGCTCCGATGAGCGCGGCGAAACAATAGTCACGATGTCGCTGCTCGATGCCACCGCTCCGGCCGCCCCAAGGCCGCCCACCACCCGCGAACAAATCGAGCGTTACTTCGAGATCTCGCTCTACCTGCTGATCTGCACCGGTTTCGTCACCCTGACCGCCACGGGCCGGCTGGATTTCGCGTCCATTCTGTTTGTCGGCGCGGCGCTGGTCGCGCGCGGCGTTCTGCTGGTTCGGCGCCGGACGGTCCTGCTGCCCGACCGCTGGACGAACCGCGCCACCGTCATCTACATCGTCTTCTACGTTACCGACTTCCTGTTTCTTTCCGGCTCGTTCGTGGTCGCCACCGTTCACCTGGTGCTGTTCAGCATGGTGGTGAAGATTTTTTCCGTGCAGCGCGATCGCGATCACCTGTATCTCGCCCTGCTGGCATTCATGGAAGTGCTGGCGGCGGCGATGCTCACCGTGGACAGCGTCTTCCTGGCCGCGTTCGTGATTTTCATGCTGCTGGCCGTGGCAACGTTCGTCTCGATGGAGATGCGGCGCTCGGCCGCGCAAACACAGATGCTGGCGGAGGCGCCGGCGCTCTACGCGGCGACCAACGGCGGCGCGGCGCGGAAGCGAGGGCTGCGCATTCGGCTGAAACGGCTCGAGGGCGCCCTCTCGGCCACCGCGATCACGCTCATGGTCGGCATCTTCGCCATCGCCGCGGTGCTGTTTTTCATGCTGCCGCGCGTTTCGGCCGGATACCTGGGAGCGTTCGCGCCGCGCAACGAGCTGGTCAGCGGATTCAGCAACGACGTGAACCTGGGGCAGATCGGCGTGATCCAGCAGTCGTCGCAGGTGGTGATGCACGTGACCATCGAGGGTGACCGGCGCGGCGCCGAAGACCTGAAGTGGCGTGGAACGGCGCTGGAGGTGTTCGAAAACGGGCGGCGCTGGTCCACGTCAGTGGCTCCGCAGCCGCTGTTCCGTTCACTCGACGGCCGCTTCGACGTGGTGCGCGCGCAGGCGCGCTGGCGCACCGCGATGGGCGAAGCGCTGGCCCCAACCCAGCATCGGCCGTTGCGCTATCGCGTGCTGATGGAACCGGTGGGCGTGAACGTGTTCTTTGTTGCTCCGGAGGCCCTGTCGCTGTGGGGCAACTATCGAGTGATCGGCGTGGACTCGAACGGCACGCTGTACGACGACGATCGCGACCGGCCGATCGGCGCATATCAGGGACTTTCCGATGTCGGCCGGCCCACCGCGGAGCAATTGCGCAGCTCGGGCACTGCCTATCCGCCGGGAATCACCATTCGCTATCTGCAGCGGCCCGCGTTGGATCCCCGCATAACGGCCCTGGCGGAGCAGATCACCTCGAACGCCGCCAATCCGTACGACAAAGCGCTGGCGCTCGAGGAATACCTCCGCACTCACTTCGGGTACACGCTGCAGCTGCCGCAACGTCCGGTGGACGATCCGCTCGCCGATTTCCTCTTCGTGCGCAAACAGGGTCACTGCGAATATTTCGCGTCGGCCATGGCGGTGATGCTGCGCACGCTCGGCATTCCGTCGCGGCTGGTGAACGGCTTCCGCAACGGCGAGTACAACGACGTCACCGGCAGCTACATTGTGCGCGCGCGCAACGCGCACTCCTGGGTGGAGGCTTACTTCCCCGGGCACGGCTGGATCAGCTTCGATCCCACCCCGGCGGCGGCGCAGCCGCTTCCCGACCGATGGAGCCGCATGCTGCTCTATGTGGACGCGGCGCGCGAGTTCTGGCGCGAGTGGGTGATCAACTACGACTTCTCGCACCAGCGCACCCTGGGCCTGCAGGTGACCACGCGCGGCCGCCAGCTCGCCGACGACGGCCGTCGCTGGGTGCGGCGCAAGTATTTTGACCTGGTGCGCGGCGCCAGCCGATTGCGAGAGCGCGCCACCGAATCGCCGCGCGTGTGGCTTGGGACGCTGCTCACGGCGGCGCTTGTGCTCGGATTGCTGCTTACCTCGGCCCGGATCAAGCGCGCCTGGAGAAAGCGGCGTCTGATCTCTTCGCCCGCCCGCGCGCCGCGCGCCGCTGCCGGTCTCTGGTACGAGCGCATGACGCGCATGCTCGCCCGCCGCGGATGGCGCAAGCGGCCGTCGCAATCACCACGGGAATTCGTGATCACTATCGAAGATCCTGACATGCGCCGCCGCGTGGAGGCTTTCACACGCAGCTACGAGCGGGCGCGCTTCGGCGGCGAAGCCGAGGAGGCCGAAGCGCTGCCGCGGCTCTACGAAGAGATCACCCATCGCTGATCAGGCCTGCGCCGTCCCGCCGGCGCCGATTGAGCGTGTCCCTTGGGGGCCCGCCAGGAACGGCAGCCCGCCAATCAAGCAGGCTGCAAGCGCGCCGCTGAATGCGACCAGCCATTGCAACAGCCCGGAATCATGCACCTGAGGAATTGTTAGAACCGACGCAATCCCTGCCAGGTCAATAACCGCGGGCAGATAAGCGGCGGGAGTCAGTGAGGCCAACAGGCGCGCGCGGGCGCTCAAGCCGTACCGGCGCGCCAGTGCCCCGCCCACCGCGCCACCGAGTGCGAACGTCAATACCCAGGCGATGCCGAACAAACGGGCTCGGTCATGGCCGAAGGTCGTGTTGGCAGCAATGAGCGAAAAAACCATCGACTGTGCCGCCTTGGCCGCAACCATGGCGAAGATGCCTGGCACGAAGAACTGGTAACGGACGTTCATGAACCCTCCTTTATTCTGTGTGATCTCCCTTCGAAGCAGGGCCCAATTGGGAATTTCGGCGAGCGTGCGTTCAAGAGGGTCCGGCTCGCCGGCATTGGTGAGTTCGTTGTAGCGATCCTCAAGGTGAGAGGCAATTTCACTGACGATCTCGTTGCTCTGATCAACGGGCAGCGATTCGAGCCTGAGCCGCTCGACAACCATCGCGTGGAAGTCAGGCATTCTGCACTCCTGCCAGCCGGTTCAAGGCGCGAAAGAAATCGCGCCATTGCGCCCGCAGCGGCTCCAGCTTCTTCCGGCCCTCGGCAGTGATGGCGTAGTAGCGGCGCTGCCGCCCGCCGGCCTGCTCCCACTGGCCGCGCACCCAGCCGCGCTTTTCCATGGCGTAGAGCACGGGATAGAGCGATGCCACGTCGAAGCGCAGGGTCCCGCCCGTCTCCTGCTCGATGCGCTTGGCGAT
The DNA here is from genome assembly GCA_035651995.1 of Terriglobales bacterium. Lineage (NCBI taxonomy): Bacteria > Pseudomonadati > Acidobacteriota > Terriglobia > Terriglobales > Terriglobales bacterium. The sequence goes on from DASRER010000012.1 coordinate 63,700, forward strand.
CTGGTAGCCGTGCAACGCTTCCCGCGCCAGCAGCGAGAGGATCGCCAGCTCGGCGCTGCCCCGCTTGATGCCCGTGGGTACCTGCTTGTGTATGTTTCCCATATATTCTGAATACATATATATGGACCGGCGCCTCAAGTCAAGCCTGAATTGCCGGATTTTTGCCGCAAAAAAGCCCGGCCGAGCCAGGCCGGGCATAGAGGCAGCAAAACTTCTTGGGGGGTGCGAAGCTCTCAGTTGCCGGCTTCGCGCTTGCCCATGCCGATGGACTTCTGCGCTGAAGGCGAACCGACAGCCAGTGAGTACTTCTTACCGCCAAAGCGGACTTCGCTCAGGGTGCGTCCCGAGCCTGTATCGTTCACGACGATAGCGCTGTCGGCTTCGGCTGTGTCGTGTTCCACGACCTCAGCCGGAACCGTGGCCACCACTTTGTTGCCGCGCAGCACCTTGAGTTCGACCGCTGGGCCATTCCCTTCCCACTGCAGCTTGTAAACGCCGGCCGGCAGTTGCTCGCCGCCGACCAGGGTCGGCTTGGTCAACGTTACCGAGCCTTTTCCGGCGGCGAAGGCGCCTGCCGCGGTGAAGAGAACAACGGCAAAAACCAGAATCTTCAACCCAATCCACGACTTCATGACCTGTCTCCAATTTCTCCCGACACGCGGGACTAACTGATTTGATAGGCCGGCGGCCCGCCACGTGCGGGCCGCACAACTTCGCCGCGCACCAGTGCTGCGTCGCACCGCGGAGCCGCGCAACACAAGTTCGCGACAAACGCATTCAACGAACCGTTCGTTACAGCCACAGATGAATCAGATCGCGAAAGGTTGCGTTTTGTTTTTTCTATGCCGGGATGAACCGTCGCGCTTTCGTGACCGCGGGAAACAAATTGCACGTCGTTCGTCCCGATAGCTTGCTCGGCGCAAACAATCAGGGCCGCTCAGATTCAAGCGGCCCGGTGGCCTGTTGGGAGTGAGAATCGCCGATGCCTCAGTTCCCTCCCTCGCGCTTGGAGGACTGCTTAGCCGCCGATTCCTGGTCCCAGGAAAGCATGTACTTCTTCCCGCTCATGCGCACTTCCGACAGCGAACGCGCTCCGCCGGCCTCGTCCTTGAGGCGGAAGGAACTGTCGCGCTCGGGACGATCGAGCGAGACGACGGCCGCACTCGACGTGGCCACCACCTTGCCGTCGTTGATGATGCTGACGTCAACGCTGGGCCCATTCCCTTCCCACTTCAATTGATACTCACCGGCCGGCAGTTGCTTGCCGTTCACCGTGAACGGCTGGGTCACGTTGAGCTTGGTTTTTTCCGCGGCAAGTGCCCCGGTTCCCAGGAGCACGGCCATGGCGAACAGCAGGGCCTTGCACGAGTTGGAGATCAACTTACTCGACATCGCTTCGACTCTCATTCTCCCGAAGGTTTCGGGGACCGTTTTAGACAGCCGGGCCGTGAACTGTTGCAACGCAGAGCGATCGCAGGCTGCCGCAGGCGTCCGCCCCGCGCGCGCCCTTGTACTCTCAACAACGAAACAACGCTGCGATTGGTTCGCGACGCCGCCGTTTTTTTTGGGCGGCGCCGTAGCTGCCGTAAAGACGAGCGAGCGCAGCAAACGTAATCAGGGCGGGCTGTGACGAAGCGGCGCAGCGGCGTTAGCAACGGAAAGGCAGGCGCGCCGGATGATAAAATTGAAAGAATTCATGCCCGTAGAAACTCCTGCTGAGGCGGTGCGCGACGGCCGGCGCGCCGCGAATTCACGCAAGAAGGTGGGCTTCGTCAGCCTGGGTTGTCCCAAGAACCTGGTGGACAGCGAGGTCATGATGGGCCTGCTCGCCGAATCGGGCGCGGAGATCACCGCGCGCGCCGAGGACGCCGAGGTGTTGGTGGTCAACACCTGCTCGTTCATCGAGAGCGCGCAGCAGGAGAGCGTGAACGCCATTCTCGACATGGCGCGGCTGAAGTCCGCGGGGAGCGCGCAAAAGCTGATCGTGGCAGGCTGCCTGGTCGAGCGCTTCCGCCACGATATCCGCAAGAACATCCCTGAAGTGGACGCCGTGGTCGGAACGGGCGAACTGGAAAACATTCTCCGTGCGGCGGGCGTCGAGCCGCAGCCCCGCGCGCACGAATCGTCGCCTTTCGTGATCCTGGGATCGCGCGCCGAAGGCGACGCGCGCCAGCAGGCAGGACGCTTCAGCCGCGAAGCGTGGCAGGGCGCGATCGGCGACCTGCCCAACTACCTCTACGACGAAACCACGCCGCGCGTCCTCGCCACCCCGCGCCACATGGCCTACATCAAGATCGCCGAAGGCTGCGACCATCCGTGCACGTTCTGCATCATTCCCCAACTGCGCGGCAAGTTCCGTTCGCGGCGCTTCGAGTCGGTCATCGCCGAAGCAGAGCGACTCGCACGGCAGGGAGTGCGCGAGGTCACCCTGATTGGCCAGGACACCACCTGTTATGGCGAAGACTTCGGATTGAAAGATGGCCTGGCGCTTCTGCTGGAAAAACTCGCCAGAATCGAGGACCTGCGCTGGGTGCGGTTCCTCTACGCGTACCCGAACAAAGTAACATCGCGGCTGCTGGAGACGATCGCCGGGCACGACAAGATCTGCTCCTACCTGGATGTGCCGCTGCAGCACGCGTCACCCGCGGTGCTGAAGCACATGAAGCGCGGCGGCGCCGCCGGCGTTTTTCTGAAGCTGATCGAGAAGACTCGCCGCACGGTGCCCGGCGTCGTGCTGCGCACTTCATTCATCGTGGGATTCCCTGGCGAAACAGACCGCGACTTCCAGGAGCTGTGCGACTTCGTGCGCGCTGCGGAGTTCGACTGGCTCGGCGTCTTCGGCTACTCCGACCAGGAGGGCGCGGCATCGCGAGAACTGGACGCCAAGCTCAAGGTCGAACCACGCGAAATTGAGCGCCGGCGCCGCACGCTGATGAAGCTGCAACAGCAGATCAGTCGAAGGAAAAAGCGCGAGCTGGTGGGCCGCGAGTTCGACCTGCTGGTGGAAGGCCCGTCCGACGAGAGCGAATTGCTGTGGCAGGGCCGCACGGCGATGCATGCGCCTGAAATCGACGGCAAAGTCTTCATCAACGATTTCGGCCCGCGTGAATCGCTCGAAAGCGGCGAGTTCGTGCGCTGCGAAGTGACCGAGGCGCACGATTACGATCTCGTGGTCCGCGTCATCTAAGTGCTCATGCCTCGCAAGCGAGTTCGCAGCCTCCGCTGCCCCACCTGCCGCAAGATTGTGCTGCGCTCGGAGCCGGGATTTCCCTTCTGCAGTGAGCGCTGCCGCCTGGTTGATCTGGGAAAATGGGCGAGCGGCGGTTACGTGATCTCCACGCCGGTGACCGATCCTGAAGCGTTCGAATCCGGGCAGGCAACCGAACAGACGCGGCGGCGCCTGGATCCACCAAGCGAACATGAACGTGAGCACGGCAAGCACTGAGCGTCCGGCGGCGGCTGCACCGCTGTGGGCGCGCGCAGTGGCGACGCTCGGCGGCATCGGCCATCTGCGTCCGGGACCGGGGACCTACGCCTCGGCGGCGACGGCGTTGCTTTGGTGGCTGCTGGGGACGCGGCTCCCCGCGGAGTGGCGTGTTCCGGCGGCCATCGCCTGGGCGGCGGCGGCCACGCTGATCGGCATTCCCGCCGCCACGCGCGTGGCGCGCGCGGCGGGAGCGCGCGATCCGCAATTCGTCGTGGTGGATGAAATGGCCGGGCAGATGGTGGCGCTGGTCGCCGCGCCGCTCGGTTGGAAATCCGTGTTGGCGGGCTTTATACTTTTTCGTTGTTTCGACGTCGTGAAGCCGCCGCCGGTGCGTCAACTGGAGCGGCTGCGCGAGGGCGCCGGCATCGTGCTGGACGATGTGGGCGCCGGCGTGTACGCGCTGATCGTCATGCGGTTGCTGCTGCGGACCGGCTGGATCGGCTGACGCCGCACTCTGAAGCTTTCGTCTCCTGACGTCCCATGAGTATCTCGGACCGCCTCCTCGGCAAGAAAAACGTCAACGGAAGGCCACACATCTCAGCCGTGGATCCACCCGCCGCGCTTCCCGGCGGCGAAGTGCGCATTCTCGGCTCGGGGCTGAAGCCGCCTGACCTGGCGCGGCCGCGCATTGAGTTCGGCGACGTGGAAGGCGCCATCGTGGTGAGCTCCGACGAGTTCATCGTGGCGCGCGTGCCCGAGGGCGCCAGCAGCGGCGACCTGGTGGTGGCGGCCGACGGATCGCGCAGCAACGCCGTCCACGTGAATATCGCCGTCCCGATTGCCGACAACCTCCACCCCGTCACCAATCCTGCGATCGACGCCGAGGGGAACATCTACGCCACATTTTCCGGGCCGCGCGGTCAGAAGGTTCCCGTCTCGGTCTACAAGATCGACACCAACTACAACGTGCGCCCGTTCCTCAGCGATCTGATGAACGCCACCGGAATCGCCTTCGATCGCGAAGGACAGATGTATGTGACCTCGCGGATGGACGGCACCGTGTATCGCGTCGCGCCGAACGGGACGATGTCGGCCTACGCCGAGGGCATGGGCATTGCCACCGGACTCGCATTCGACGCGGAGCAGAACCTCTACGTAGGCGATCGCAGCGGAACCGTTTTCAAGATCGGTCGCGACCGCCAGATTTTCGTGTTTGCAACGCTCGAGCCCAGCGTCGCCGCGTATCACCTGGCGTTCGGCGCCCATGGCGATCTGTTTGTCACTGGACCGACCACGTCGAGCTTCGATTCGGTTTACAAGATCGATCCGCACGGTGCGGTGACCACGTTCTATCGTGGCCTGGGACGGCCGCAGGGCATGGCCTTCGACCGCGAGGGCAATCTGTACGTGGCCGCTTCGCTCGGCGGGCGGCGTGGCATTGTGCGGCTCACGCCCGGCGCCGAAGCCTCGATGGCCGTGGCCGGTCACGGGCTGGTCGGCATCGCGTTCGCGCCCGGCAATTCGGTGGTGCTGGCCACCACTGGCGCCGTCCATCGGCTGACGTGGAACGTACAGGGACGCACGCTGATCTAGTTTTTCGCCATCGAGGCGCGCAGTCACAAGGATTAGCATGTCCACCGTGCATGAGACGGCGCGCGTAGGGTTCCAGAGCGCCGCCGAAGCCTACGAGGCCGGGCGGCCGGGTTATCCGGCAGCCGCGCTGGATTTCCTGTTCCGCGAACTTCGCCTTGATTCCACCAAAACACTCCTCGACCTGGCCGCCGGCACTGGCAAGCTCACGCGCCAACTGTTCGCCGCCGGTGCGCGTGTGATTGCTGTGGAGCCGGTGGAGGCGATGCGCTGGCGCCTGGAGTCGTCTTTGCCCGGAGCAGAGGTGCTTGCCGGCACGGCCGAGGCGGTTCCACTGCCGGCGGGCAGCGCAGACGCCGTTTTCGTAGCGCAGGCGTTCCACTGGTTCAGCACGCACGCCGCCCTGTGTGAGATCCATCGCGTGCTGCGGCCCGGCGGCTACCTCGTCCTGATGTGGAATGTACGCGACGATCGCGTCCCCTGGGTCGCCGAGCTGTCGAAGATCATTCACCAGCCGCGCAATGACACGCCGAGCTACCAGACCGGAGCGTGGCGCGCCGCCTTCGCGGACCAGCAGTGGTTTGGCGAACCGCAGCATCGCGTGTTCGCCCACGTTCAATCCCTCACCCGGGAGAATCTGCGGGCTCGCGTGGCGTCCATCAGCTACGTGGCCGCCCTGCCGGAATTGCGCCGCGAAGAGCTGCTGGCGCAGGTGGAGGAGTTGTTCGCCGCGACCGACCGCGACGGGCGCGGCCTTGTGGAGCTTCCCTATCAGACGCATGTGTACTGGTCGCCTCGGACCTGACTTCGGCGTCAGAAAGCAATCTGCATTCTGATTGAGTCCGCGCGACCGTTCCAAATACACTGCTGGCGTGGACGCGGAGATTATCGCCATCGGCTCGGAGCTGCTCACGCCGAACCGCCAGGACACGAATTCCCTCTACCTCACGCAGCGCCTGAATGAGCTGGGCGTGGAGGTGCGTTTCAAGAGCGTGGTCGGCGATCGCATGGCTGACCTGGTGCTGGCCGCGAAAACGGCTCTGGGCCGCTCCGACATTGTTATCTTCATGGGCGGGCTGGGCCCGACTGAAGACGATGTGACGCGCGAGGCTGTGGCAGAGGCGCTCGGCCTGGAGCTGAAGCGCAATTCCGATATCATCGCCGAACTCTATCGCCGCTTCGCCGCGCGGCGTATGAAGATGTCGCCGAACAACGAGAAGCAGGCCGACGTGCTTGCCGGCGCGGAAGTGCTGCCGAACCCGAACGGCAGCGCGCCGGGGCAATTCCTGGAGGCCCAGTTCGGAGGCGCGCGTCGGCTGCTGATGCTGCTGCCCGGGCCGCCCCGCGAAATCAATCCCATGTTCGACGCCGAGTGCGTGCCCCGCCTGCGCTCGCGTCTTCCGGAGCAGCACGTCGCCACGCGCACGCTGAAGATCGCCATGGTGCCCGAGTCGGAGGCGGACGCGCGCGTCGCGCCCATCTACAAGCGCTTTGCCGACGTGCAAACAACAATCCTCGCCGGTGCGGGGGAGGTCCAACTCCACCTGCGAGCGCGCGCCGAGTCGCTCGAAGCGGCGCAGAAGCGGGTGGATGAACTTGCGGGCGAAATCGAAGACGAGTTGGACGACTTGATCTTCTCGACGGCCGGTGAATCGCTGGAGCAGATCGTCGGCTACTACCTGCAAATGCGAGGAGCCACGATATCGGTCGCCGAGTCCTGCACTGGCGGCCTGATCGGCGAGCGCCTGAGTTCGGTGAGCGGCAGCTCGCGCTACTTCGTCGGCGGCGGAATCGTGTACTCGAACGAGCTGAAGACCGACTTCGCCAATGTCCCGCCCAGGCTGATCGAGCAATACGGCGCGGTCAGTAAAGAAGTGGCCGTGGCCATGGCCGAGGGCATCCGCGCGCGATGCGGCGCCAGGTTCGGCCTGGCGGTCACCGGAATCGCCGGTCCGACCGGCGGCACCGACGAAAAGCCGGTTGGCCTGGTGTTCCACGCTCTCGCCGACGGCCGAAAGACCGAGGTCGTGCAAAAGCGCTTCCCGGGCGATCGCGAGCGTATCCGCTGGTTTGCCAGTCAGCAGGCGCTGGACATGGTGAGAAGGAAGCTCAGGTAGCTTCCGGCTGCTCGTAATCTTTGGTTTTGGCCAGCAGCCAGTAGCTGGCAGCCGGCAGCGTCTTTATGCGATTGTTCGTTGGCGTCGACATTGAGCCTGAAATTCGCGAGCGGATTGCGCGATTCCTGGAGGGCGTGCGGGAGTTCGCGCCCGACGCGCGCTGGGTGCGGCCCGAAACATTTCACGTCACTCTGAAGTTCATCGGCGAGCTCGCCGAAACAAAAGTAGAAGACGTGAAGGCGGCGCTCGCTGCGGCGCACGGCCAGCCGGCGCAGATCGCCTTCCGTGGCGCAGGGTTCTTCCCCACGCCGCGCTCGGCACGCGTGTTCTGGATTGGCATCGAGGCTGACGAGAACCTGCGCGCGCTGGCCGAAGCAGTGGACACGGCGCTCAGCAGCGCGGCCGGGCTCGGCATCGAGCGGGAGCGGCAGGCGTACACGCCGCACCTGACGCTGGCGCGGGCCTCGCAGCGGGCCTCGGGAAACCCGCACCAGAAGCCGCGTCCCGGGGCGCGGGCGTTCGGGCGTTTACGGGAGAAGCTGGGCGCCGTGCCGCCACCCGACTTCGGTACAATGACCGCCCGCGAGTTTTTTCTTTTTGAGAGCAAGCTGTCGCCGGCGGGCGCGCGTTATTCCAGGATTGCGCGCTTCGGGCTCGCATAACGCAAAGGAGCAGGATGGCTCTCGACGTTGCCGCCGCGGTGCTGGCCTACCTGTTGGGTTCCATACCCTTCGGCTACCTGCTGGTGCGGATTTTTCTCAAGCAGGACATTCGCCAGACAGGCAGCGGCAACATCGGCGCAACCAACGTGGCCCGCTCCGGCGCAAAGGGACTCGCCATCGCTACCCTGCTGCTCGATGCCGGCAAGGGATTCGCGGCCGCCTGGCTGGGCTGGCACCTGTACAGCGTTCCGACGGTGGTGAACGTGGAAGAAGCGTTTCGCTTCGCCTGCATCACCAGCCTGTGCGCCATCGCCGGGCACATGTTTCCCGTGTGGTTGAAGTTCCGCGGCGGCAAGGGCGTGGCCGCCGCGGTCGGCGCGTTCGCGTTCCTGGCGCCCAAGCCGGTGCTGGTCGCCGTCGCGGTTTTTCTCGTCGTGGTCGCGCTCACGCGCTACGTTTCGCTCGGTTCGATTTGCGCCGCGATTGTTTTCCCATTGGCGGTCCGGTTCCTGCCTCCCGTCATGTTTGATAAAAACCCGGTTTCGCCTGCCGTGCTCGCCATTCTGTCGCTGTGCTCCGCGCTCATTATTCTTAAGCACCACCAAAACCTGCGCCGGATATTCGCCGGCGCCGAGAGCAAGCTCGGCTCAAAGCCAGTCCCACCTCCGCAGCAAGTGGAGAAGCAGGCATGAGCGACGTCGCCGTGGTGGGAGCGGGCGCCTGGGGTACCGCGCTCTCGATTGTCCTGGGTCGCAAAGGGACGCATCGCGTGCGGCTCTGGGCGTACGAGCAGGAAGTGTGCAAGTCCATCGCGACGCGTCGCACCAACGACCTGTTTCTTCCCGGGCAGAAGGTCCCGGAGCCGGTGACGCCGACCAATGACTTGGCGACCGCTGTCACCGGCGCGCAGCTCATTGTGGTGGTGGTGCCGTCGCATCACTATCGCCGCGTGTTCGCGCAGATGGCGCCGCATCTTTCGCCGGAGATGCTGTTCGTGAGCGCCGCCAAGGGAATCGAAAACGACTCGCTGATGCGCATGACCGAGGTCGCGCACGACGTGGTGCGGCAGAAGCGTCCGGAATTCGCGTTGCGCATCGGGGCGCTCAGCGGACCCACGTTCGCGAAAGAGGTGGCGCTGGGCGATCCCACCGCGATCACCATCGCCTCAACCGACGCGCAGCTTGCCGCCACGGTGCAGCGTGAACTGGGCGATCCGGCTTTTCGCGTCTACACGAATGACGACGTGGCCGGCGTCGAGCTGGGCGGCGCGCTCAAGAACATCATCGCCATCGCCGCCGGTGTTTGCGATGGTCTTGGCCTGGGACACAACACCGTTGCCGCGCTGATCACGCGTGGCCTCGCCGAAATAACCCGGCTGGTGATGGCCTGCGGAGGGCGCCGCGAAACCATGCTCGGCCTGGCCGGCATGGGCGACCTGGTGCTCACCTGCACCGGCGGCCTCTCGCGCAATCGCACCGTCGGCGTGGAGCTCGGGCGCGGACGCCGGTTGAACGACATCATCGCCGGCATGCACGGCATGGTCGCCGAAGGCGTGCTCACCACCAACGCCGCCGTGGACCTGGCGCGCAAGCACGGCGTGGAGATGCCCATCACCGCGCAGATGCGCCAGATCCTGCACGACGGCAAGCCGGCCCGCGACGCCATCCGCGAGCTGATGACCAGGCCGGCGACAAGCGAAGCCGTGCTCGGCAGCTAGGCCTGTACTCATCCGATACCGAGGTAACCGCCGGAAGCCGGTTTTCCCGCTGTCCAAGCGGAGTTCCACGATACAATCCGCCGTGAATTCGGCCGGAGCGGAATGCCGCAACGCGTACCCATCCTTTATCTGATTCTCGGCGTGCTCGTCGTCGTCGCCGTGGTGCCCCTCTGGTTCTACGGCGCCAAGGTCGTGGAGATCAACCGCGACAAGCTGGAGACGAACGAGAAGCTGCTGCAAAGCACCATCATCAGCTCGCTGAAGGGCGACATCGTGCAACGCCAGGCGAAGCTCGATGCCATGCTGTCGAACCTCTCGTCGGCCATCCAGATCGCCAGCGGCGGCAACCTCACCGCCGATCACGTCAACGCGCCTGAATTGCGCGCGCTGCTGGAGCAGTTCGTTTCCTCCGACCCGGACGTCGCCTACGCCACGCTGCTCAACGCCGAGCAGAAAGGAATTGTGGCCGGTCGCATCAACGAACTCGATCCGTTCATGAACCGCGAGCTGGAGCACGGCTTCTCGGCGGCGTGGGAGCACCGCGAGTACGCGGGACATCCGCTGGCGCAGGGCGCCGGCAAAAACGGACGCACCATCATGCTGGTCAGCGTGCCGGTGATCGCCGGCGGACGCTTTATCGGCGTGATTTGCGTTTTCGTGGATTTGCAATTCCTCATCGAGCGCTTGCGCGAAGCCAGCCAGAACGGCCTGGAAGCGTATGTCGTGGACCGCCAGGGACGGCTGGTTGCCGGCGCCGATCCGAAGTACCCAACCGGGCAGGACATGACGCGGTTCGAGATCGTGAAGAACTTCGTCGAGCAGGGCCGCCGCAACGTGGTCGCGACGGTGGAATTTACCACGCAGCAGGACGGGCGCAACGTGGCCATGCTCGGGACGTACAGCCCCGTGGCGCAACTGGGCTGGGCCGTCGTGGCGCAGAAGACGCGCGCTTCCGCCTACGCCTCGATTGACGAAATGCAGCGCACCGCCCGCTGGCTGGCGATCTTCGCTGTGGTCATGAGCATCATGGTCAGCGTGTGGGCGGCGCGGAAAATTACCACGCCGCTGGAGACGCTCACCGAATCGAGCCGCGCCATTGCGCGCGGCGACTTCAGCAGGCGCGTGGAGCTGAAGAGCCGCACGGAAATCGGCGAGCTGGCCCAGACCTTCAACACCATGACCGACGACCTGGAGCGCTTCGTCTACGACCTGAAGCGCGCCGCCGAGGAAAACCGCACGCTGTTCCTTGGCTCCATCCAGATGCTGGCCGGCGCGGTCGACGAGAAGGACCCCTACACGCGCGGCCACTCTGACCGCGTCACGCGCTACTCGGTGCTGCTCGCCACCGAGATGGGCCTCACGCAGGAAGAAGTCGAAAACATCCGCGTTGCGGCGCAGCTGCACGACGTGGGCAAAATCGGCATCGAAGACCGCATCCTGAAGAAGCCGGGCGCGCTCACTCCGGAAGAATATGAAGTGATGAAGACGCACACCACCAAGGGCGCGACCATCCTGCGCCCGGTGGAGCAGCTGAAGCACGTGATTCCCGGCATCGAGCTGCACCACGAATCGCTCGACGGACGCGGCTATCCGCGCGGCGTGAAGGGCGACGACCTGCCGCTGATGCCGCGCATCATCACGGTCGCCGATACGTTTGACGCGATGACCACGAATCGCCCCTACCAGGCGGCGATGGACCCCGCCTACGTGGTACGCGTGATTGCATCGATGGCGAACACCAAGTTCGACCCGCGCGTGGTGGCGGCGCTGCAATCGGTGTTCGATCGTGGCGGATTCCGGCTGCATCGCGCCGCGGTCGTCAGCGCTGAGGCGGCCGCCGCTGCTACGGCGCACTCTTCCAGCGAACTGCGCACCGGGGTGATTCCGGCCACGCCGGAGATCACCGACATCCGGTCGTAGTCCTGCGAACCGGCCGTCCGCCTGGCTCTACCTGCGGGCCGTCTTCTTCGTTTTCAACAGATGGATGACCCTCAGGACCGTATTCCAGTTGCGTGTTGTCGCCGGCGCGCCGAACACCTTGTCCAGTTGGCCGAGATAGCCAATGGTCTTCATGTGGCGGCGATACTCGCCGAAGACGAATCTGTTCTTTGCGCTGATCACGCGCACAAGCCATTCGCCGTTCGGCGGGAGCGACAACGGAAACGAATCTGGCGCGCGTCCGGTCTTCGACTGAATGCTCACGAAGCGAACAACATCGGGGCGCGAGGGCGGCCTTTCAAACGGATTCTCCGCTTCCAGGCGAACAAGATCGTGGCCATTACAGAGCACAACTTCCATCGCGAACGGCAGCTTGCGCAGCAACTCGGCCCGGAACTTCGCCCGTGACCCGGGCTTGCGAACAACGAAAGTGCCGGCTGCGCCCACGTTGACCACGTCATAGTGAGCCAGCTTTCCGGCGATCACGCTGGGGCGCAGCGTCCTCTGCCCGCCAACGTTGATGCCGCGCAGGAAAACAACCAGAGGCATGGGTCGAGTGTGCCTACGTCAGGGGCCGCATCACCGCCGTAGCTTACGTGGGCGTGACGGCACATTATCACAGTGATTCACCCGCTATAATTGAGCGCTTACGCACATGATTCAGACGCTGTTTGGCAGCCTCGACGAGAAGGAAAAGCCCGGCTTCCTCGACCGCATGAAACAGGCGGTCACGCGCACGCGCGAAAACCTGAGCGAGCGCATCGAGGAAGTGGTTTCCTTCCGCAAAGAGATTGACCGCGAGACACTGGACGACCTGGAAGCGTCGCTCATCGCCGCTGATCTGGGAACGACGACCACACGCGAGGTCCTCGCGAATCTGCGCGAGCGCGCTGACCGCAAGCAGATCGCGAATTCCGAAGAACTGAAGCGCTTATTGAAGGAGGAATTGCTCGGGATCCTCGACCGCGGCAACGCCCAGCCGGCTAAAGCGGTGGAAGGCGAGCCGGAAGTGATCCTGGTTGTCGGCGTGAACGGCACGGGGAAAACGACCACCATCGGCAAGCTGGCGCACACCCTGCGATCGCAGGGCAAGACGGTGCTGCTGGCTGCCGCCGACACGTTTCGCGCCGCTGCGATCGAGCAGCTCGAGGTGTGGGCCGAGCGCTCCGGCGTGGAAGTCATCAAGACCAAACCCGGCGGCGATCCGTCGGCGGTGCTGTTCGACGCGCTGCAGGCGGCGCGCGCGCGCAACGCCGACTACGTGATTGTGGACACGGCCGGGCGCCTCCACACCAAGACGAGCCTGATGGCGGAACTGGAGAAGATGCGCCGCACATCGCAACGCCACATTGCCGGCGCGCCGCACGAAGTCCTGCTCGTGATGGACGCCACCACCGGACAGAACGGCCTCCAGCAGGCGCGGCTCTTCACCCAGTCGGCTGGCGTGACCGGCATTGTGCTCACCAAGCTCGACGGCACCGCCAAGGGCGGCGTCGTGGTCGCAATTTCCCGCGAACTCGGCTTGCCGGTGCGTTATGTGGGCGTGGGCGAGAAGGCGAGCGACCTGCTCCCGTTTCATCCGCGAGAGTTTGTGGATTCGCTGTTCGAGTAAGGCGCTGTCCGCTCCCCGCTCTCCGCTTCCCGCTTGACGCAGGGCCCGCGAGCGAACGCCATCGAAAAACGCTTGGAAAATTCTCACCAATTCGACGAGCGCTTCATGGCCGAAGCGCTGGCGCTTGCGCGCCGCGGCATTGGGCTCGCTTCACCGAATCCGTGCGTCGGCGCGGTGGTAGTCGCGGCCGGCGGCCGGATCATCGGGCGCGGCTTTCACACCTACGACGGCCTCAAGCACGCTGAAGTGCTGGCGCTCGACGAGGCAGGCGCAGCGGCGCGCGGCGCCACGCTCTACCTGAACCTTGAGCCCTGCTGCCACACCGGGCGCACCGGGCCATGCGTGGACCGCGTGATTGCAGCCGGCGTGAAGCACGTGGTGGTCGCCATCGAGGACCCGAACCCGGTGGTGCGCGGCACATCGCTGGAGAGATTGCGCGCGGCCGGCATCGCTGTTACCGCTGGCGTTCAGGAAGCGGCGGCGCGCAAACTCAACGAGGCATTCGCCAAGCATGTCCGCACCGGCACGCCGCTGATCACCCTGAAAGCCGGCATGACGCTCGACGGCAAGATCGCGCCGCCGCCGGAAGATGGGGATGCGCCCAACGTAGTCAAACTGCCGGTGGCGCCGGTGGATGGCAGCGTGCCGAGCGGTCCGACAGGCGGTTGGATCACCAGCCGCGAAGCGCGCGCGCACGTGCAGCAGTTGCGGCACTCGAGCGACGCAGTGATGGTCGGCGTCGGCACCGTGATCGCCGACGATCCACGCCTCACCGACCGCACCGGCCAGCCGCGACGGCGTCCCCTGCTGCGCGTCATCCTGGATTCACGCCTTCGCCTGCCGCTGGAGTCGCGCGTGGTGAAAACCGCTCAGGACGACGTGCTGGTGTTTTGCAGCTTCGCCGAGGAGAAGCGGCGTCGTGAACTGGAATCGCGCGGCGTGCGCGTCGAGCAGGTTTCACTCGGCCTGGGCGAAGGACGTCCCAACCTGCGCCGCGTGGCCGAGCGGCTCGGCGCGCTCGACATCACCAGTCTGATCATCGAAGGCGGCGCCCTGCTGAACTGGGCCGCGCTCGCGTCTGATGTGGTGGACAAGGTCTTTCTCTATTACGCGCCGAAGATTCTGGCGGGCACCGGCTCGGTCCCGTTCGCCGCCGGCCCCGGCTTCCGGCGCCTGGGCGAAGCGGCCAAGGTCGGGCAAATTGAGCTTCACCGCTTCGGCGTGGACTTTGCTGTGGAGGGGTATCTGCACGATCCCTACGCCTGGACACCAGGCCCGGAGAAAACCCTGACCACCGAACAACCGCAGCCCGAGCCGCCGCGGATCGCGTGAAGTCGCCGGTTTCAGTTCCCCGCCCCATCGCATTCAGCTTTTGCTTTAACTGTGGACTGTAAACTGTAAACTCTGAACCTTATGTTCACCGGCCTGATCGAAGAAGTCGGCAAAGTGCTTCGCCTCGAGGACGCGCCCGGCGGCGCCAGGCGCCTCACCATCGGCGCGCGCCAGGTAACGCGCGAGCTGAAAAAGGGCGACAGCGTGGCCGTGAGCGGCGTTTGCCTGACAGCCGTGGACATCGCTCCCGCGTCGTTTGCCGCCGATCTTGCCGCCGAAACCATCGCTCGCACATCGTTCACGCGGCTGCGGCCTGACGCCCTCGTCAACCTCGAGCTGCCGGCCAAAGTAGGCAGCCGCCTGGGTGGGCACATCGTGCAGGGCCACGTTGACGGGACCGCGAGGCTCGTAACGCTGGAGCGCGTGCCGAAAGCGCACGACTATTGGCTCACGGTTGAGATTCCGGCTGGGCTGGCGAAGTACGTCGTCTGGAAGGGATCCATCACGATTGAAGGCATCAGCCTGACGGTGGCGCGCATCGACGGCGCGCGCGTCGGCGTCGCCATCATCCCGCACACCTTTTCCGCCACCAACCTGCAATCACTGCGCCCCGGCGACGCGCTGAACATCGAGGTTGACGTCATCGCCAAGTACACCGAGAAGATGCTGCGCGGCGAGCCCGCGAGCGGCGTGACGCTCGAGCGATTGGTGAGCGAAGGCTTCTAGGGCCGCAACCGCGCCAGGTCGGCGAGCGCCACGTCGTCCAGTTCGAGGAATTCGCGGACAATCGGGTTCTCGCTCTGCTCCATCTCTTCCACAGTCCCGAAGAAAATCACCTTCGCTTCGTGCAGGAACACCAGCCGATCGGCCAGCTTCTTTGCCAGGCGCATGTCGTGCGTCACTACCACGCTGGTCAGCTTGAGCTGCTGCTTGAGCTTGGAGATGAGGTCGCCCAGGAGGTTGGCCATGAGCGGATCGACCATCGTGGTGGGCTCGTCGTAGAGCACCGCTTCAGGCTGCGCGGAGAGAGCGCGCGCGATGGCCACCGAACGCTTCATGCCGGTGGAAAGATCGGAAGGCAGCAGGTCGCGATATTGCTTCACACCTACCATCTCGAGAAGGCCGTCGACGATCTGGTAGATCTCGTACTCACTCAGGTCGCGACGCTCGCGCAGGGGGAACGCGACGTTTTCTCCCACGGTCAGCGAGTCGAACAGCGCGCCGTTCTGGAAGACCATGGTGACTTTGCGCCGGATGCGCTGCAGCTCCGGCTCGTCGTAGTCGGTAATGTCTTCGTAGGCCACATGCACGCGCCCCGAGTCGGGCTTGAGAAATCCCATGATGTGGTGCAGCGAAACCGACTTGCCCACGCCGCTGCGGCCCAAAATGCACAGCGTTTCCGCCGGCAGCACGTTGAAGCTCACGCCGTCCAGGACCTTGCGCGACCCGAACGACTTGCTCACGTCATTGAATTCAATGTAGGGCTTGTCGGCGGCGTGCCCGTGCGGCAGCTGGTGTCCGCCTTCGTGATGGGTGGCGTAGTGGCTCATGATGCTGAGACCTGGTTCATTTCATCACAGGCGGCGAGCGCGCTCCAAATCGGCAGGCGTATTCAGGTTGCGGAACATCTCCGGACTGAAGCCATGCTCCGCCAATTCCTCAGGCGTGATCACCCGCGTTGCGACCTCGCCGAGTAACGGCTCGATCTTGTTGCGGCCGACGCGCAAGGCGCGCTCCGCGAAAGGCGCGAACCCGCGGCGGTAGATGGCGCACAGCGGATGCAGGACAGTTCCCACGCTTCCCGCTCCGGGCCCCGCAAGCTCGCTCTCCCTTCTCCGTCCTCCGCTCTCCGCAATTGACCTTGGCAGCGTCACCATCGCCCTCCAGCGGCGCGCCTCGGCAACCAGGAATGGCAGGAGCTCAGGCGCGATAAAGGGGCAGTCAACAGCGAGGACCAGATTCAACTCCTTCGTGCTCGCCGCAAGCGCCGCGTGAATGCCGCCCAGCGGGCCGCGATCAGGGAACATGTCTTCGACCGCGCGCAACGAGGCGGGAAAGCGCGCCGCCGGGCCCACAACGCGCACGTCGTCCGACACGGTGCGCGCCAGGTCGAGTGCGCGGTCCAGCAGCGTGCGGCCGTCGAGCGCGAGCATGGCCTTGTCCGTCCCCATGCGCGAACTGCGTCCGCCGGCCAATACAAACGCCGCCACATCGTGATGGTGCGCGGTAGTCAACAGCGGCATGATAGCGGCTGTTTGGCTGTCCACGCTGCCGGGCGGCGTGGCATAGCTGTGTTAGAATCCCGCCGCTTCCCCCGCCGGCAGATCGATTGTCATAGCCATGCAGCCCATTCAATCCGCAGTCACTGCCGCTTCCGGAGCGCACCAGCGGGCTCGCGGAGTCCACCCATGAACCTGCGACAGCGGCTGGCCATGGCGGCGGTCCTGCTGGTCGGCGTGCTGACCATCGCCGTGACCGGATACATCGCCCTGGGACGCGACGTTTCCCTGCTCAACGCCTTCTACATGGCCGTCATCACCATTGCCGGCGTCGGCTACGGCGAAATCATCCCCACCGAGCACAATCCCGCGCTGCGGCTGTTCAACATGTTCGTGGTGGTCGTGGGCGTGACCATCACCGTCTACGTGTTCTCGGTGGTGACGGCTTTCCTGGTGGAAGGCGATATCCGCAATCTCTTCTGGAGACGCAAAATGCAGAAGCGCATCAACGAGCTCCGCGACCACTTCATCGTGTGCGGGCTGGGCATCACCGGACACTGGGCGCTCGACGAGTTGCACCGCACGCGCACGCCCTGCGTCGTCGTGGAACTGCACGAGGAGAAAATCCAGGCCTATCGCGAACGGGCCGGGCGCAGTTCCGAAGAGGTGCTGTACGTCCTCGGCGACGCCACCGACGAAACCACGCTCGACCAGGCGGGCATCGAGCGGGCGCGCGGCATGATCGTGGCCATGAACGGCGACAAAGACAACCTGGTCACCACGGTGATGGCGCGCCAGAAGAACCCCGGCATGCGCATCGTGGCGCGCTGCACCGATCCCAAGTTCGCCGAGCGCATGCAGCGCGCTGGCGCGAACGCCACGGTCTCACCCAACCGCATCGGCGGGCTGCGCCTGGCCAGCGAAGCGCTGCGGCCGCACGTGGTCGGCTTCCTCGACCTCATGCTCAAGGAGCATTCCCGCACCCTGCGCATCGAAGAAATTGCCGTCGGCCAGGCGTGGGCGGGAAACACGATGCAGGAGCTGGACCTTCGCCGCAAATACAACCTGCTGGCATTGGCAGTGAAGGAGCGCGCGGCGGGCGAACAGCAGTTCCTGCCGAACCCGCCCGACGAGCTGCGCGTGCAGAATGGCACGGTGATCATCGTGATGGGCGACGTCAGCGATCTGCACCGCGCTCGCCATGATTCCGGCGGAGCCAAGCAGGCAGCCGTCTGAGCACGGTTTCAATGGCTGTAGATCACCACGCCAACAATCCGCCCGGCCGGATCCAACTGCAAGTCCGCCGAGCTGTTCAAGACGGCGTCTCCGCTCAGCCCCGGCACGGTAACGAACACGTGCGCGTTCACCGCCTGCGCCGTGCTCTCCTTGCGGATGAACGACAGGGCCGCGTCGCTGCGGCAGGTCTTCGGCAGCTCAAAGCTCAGGTCGGCCAGGTCGCCGTTTTCGGAAACCGAGAGCGACACCAGCACCGGCAGCGTCTGCAGCTGCTCGCCGGCCTCGTCACATCCGCCAGGACGGAAGCAGACGAAGTAAGAGTAGCGGCCGTGCTCCAGGTCGAAATCGCTGCGCCGAACGTCCATTGCGAATCGAGTGTTTTACCACAGGCTGCCGAAACATGCGCTATAGAATGGACGTGTGCGCGTGTTCCTCACCGGCGGCACCGGCTTCGTCGGCAGCCACATGCTGCCGCGGCTGGCGCGCGAGAACCACATCATCAGGATGCTGGCGCGCGACCCGGCGCGTGCCGCCGCCGCCGTGCCGGATGCGATCAAGGCACAGGTGGAGATCGCCGCCGGTGACGTGGTCACCGGCTCCGGACTCCAGGCCGCCGTCGAGGGCTGCGATGCCGTCATTCACCTGGTCGGCATCATCATGGAAGTCGGCGGGGCGACGTTTGAGAAGTCGCACCACCAGGCAACGCGCAACGTGCTGGCGGCGGCGCAGAATTCGGCAACCGTCCGGCGCTTCGTGCAGATGTCGGCGCTGGGCGCCCGCGAAAACGGCGTCAGCGCCTACCAGATTACGAAGTGGAAGGCCGAAGAAGCGGTCCGCTCCGGCGGGATTCCCTTCGTCATTCTTCGCCCGTCGATCATCTTCGGTCCGCGCGACGGCTTCGTGAACCAGATGGTGCAGGTCATGCGCACCGCGCCGCTCATCCGGCCGGTCCCCGGGCACGGGCGTTACCCGTTTCGCCCGATCTACGTCGACAACGTGGTGGACTGCTTCGTGCAATCGCTCTCCAACGACGCAGCGCTCGGCAAGACGATCGAATTGGTCGGCCCGGAGGCATTGACGCTCGAGCAGATGCTGGCTGAGATCGCGCGCTGCATCGGCGTGAAGAAGCCGGCGCTCAAGGTGCCGTTTCCCATCATGTACATGAACGCCGCGATCATGGGTCTCGTGCTGCCGCGTCCGCCGGTGACCACCGACCAGTTGCGCATGCTGCGCGAGGGCTCCACGGCGGACCCTGCGCCCATGATGGCCACCTTCAAGGTCGATCTGGTCGGCTTCCGGCAGGGCCTGAAAAAGTATCTGTGCAAGGCCTGATGCGCCGCCTTTAAGCGCCCATGGTGCGTGCAAGAGGCTGCTGCTCCCGCGTTCTAAGGTCATAGGAACTTATTCTGCCGGCGGCGGTTATTATTGGCAGCAAGAGTAGCCGCTGAGCAGCAGCTCGGCATCTAAGGTGGTACCGGGGGAATCCAGGAGCTGATTATGAAAGCGAACCGATCGCTGAAGGTTGGCATTGTGGTACTGGCCGTGGCAGTCATGCTGGCAACCGCCGGATGCAGCCAGTTGCTTTCGCGCAGCGACGCGCAGATCGCCGGCGACGTGCAAAGCAGAATCAATTCCGACGCCGCGCTGACGAGCAAGCAGATTACGGTCACCTCAGGCAACGGCGTGGTCACGCTGTCGGGCACGGTCGCCAGCGACAGCGAGCGGTCAGCGGCTGCCGCCGACGCCGCGACTGTCCGCGGTGTGAAGACCGTGGTGAACAACCTCCAGGTTGGCCCGGCGGTGGCGCAGGCTGCTCCCGCGCCGGAACCCGTGCCGGTGGAGGCCGCTCGCCCCGCCCGCACCCGCATGACCCCTAAGCCGGTGGCGCACCACAGCACGCCGCGCTACCAGGAGCCCGCCCCTTCGCGTGTCCGCGAGTACAACGACACGACGTCCCCGAGTTCGGCTCCGGTCATGGCGGCAAACGTGGCGCCGGCTGCTCCACTTCCGCCTCCTCCGCCCGCCCGGGTTTCGATTCCTCCGGGAACGCTGCTCACGGTGCGGCTGGTTGATTCCATTGACACGTCGCGCAACAAGGCCGGCGACGTCTTCAAGGGCACGCTCGATGCTCCGATCGTGGTGGACGACAAAGTCGTCGTCCCCGCCGACGCGGACGTGATCGGACGCGTGGTCGAGCTGCATGACGCCGGACACTATGCCGGCCAGCCGCTCATCACGATTGAACTCACTCGGCTCATCGTGAACGGCCAGCCTTACGACCTGCGCACTGACTACTACTCGCGCGAAGGGCATTCGCGCGGCAAGCGCACCGCGGCCACGGTTGGCGGCGGCGCGGCGCTGGGCGCCATCATTGGCGGCATCGCCGGCGGCGGCAAGGGCGCCGCCATCGGCGCGGCTGCCGGCGCAGGCGCGGGCACCGCGGCCGGCGGCCTGACCAAGGCCGAAGTCATCCGGCTGGATTCGGAAACGGTGGTTGACTTCCGGCTGCAGTCATCGCTTTCGGTGACGCCTGTGTCGGTCTCCAACCGCAACGCCTCGCGGCAGCGGGTTGAGCAGTAACGGTCAGTCACGGCCGGTAACTTTGTCAGAAAAACACGCAGTGGCAATAGGCCCCGGACCATCGGTCCGGGGCCTCTTTGCGGCGTGCCACGGGCAGGCGTGGGCGCATTTACACTACTTCACGCGGAGCGATGCTTCGCTGTTTCAGCCGCCGAATCATGCCGAAGATCACCGCTCTCATCCATGCGAGCAACGACGCCGCCCGCCTCGGCCGCGCGCTGGACTCGTTGCGCGTATGCGACCAGCTGCTGGTGGTTGACCACGCCTCGAGCGACGCAACCGCCGCCATTGCGCGCGAACACGGGGCCACCCTGAAGGCAGCCATACCGGGCGTCGAGCCCGGCGCTTACGTGAGCGACGCCAGGCACGACTGGATCTTCTGCCTTCGGCCAGACGAAGCGCTGGGCGAAGGCCTGGAGGCCTCGTTGCTCGAGTGGAAGCAGTCGGATCCACCGGACGGCTCCGTGGGCTACTGTGTCGAGCTGTGGCACGAGACCGAGCACGGCTGGCAGCCGCAAGGGCGCGCCCTGCGCCTGGTCGACCGTACGAAGCTGAGCTGGCCCGGTCCGCTTCCGCCCGCCAGCGGTCCCGGCGCCGATCTGCCCGGTGAGATACGGCGGTTCAGGAGTCCTTAGTTCACAGTTTACGGTTCACAGTTTTCAGAAAATCCGCGGTGGGGGTGGTGACCAGTGCGTCGTTCAGCAGTTACTGTCAACTGTAAACTGTGAACGGTAAACTGCTCCTGTGGATTTCCTCTTCGCCGCCGCCTTCTTCCTGTTCGGGCTGGCGTTTGGCAGCTTCCTGAACGTCTGCATTCATCGCATGCCGCGGCGCATCAACGCCCGCGAAGATCGCGAAGAATTGGAAGAACGCATGCGGCGCGAGCCGGAGCTGGCGGGACCGCTGAGCGCCGAGATCGCGCGGCTGCAAGCCGCCGAGCGCGGCCTGTCGGTGGCCGAAGGGCGCTCGGCGTGTCCGGCGTGCGGCGCAAAGATCACTGCCTGGGACAACATTCCGGTCCTCAGCTGGCTGCTGCTCGGCGGACGCTGCCGTCACTGCAAGGCGCCAATTTCACCGCGCTACTGGATTGTCGAGTTGTTCACCGCGCTGCTCTTCCTCGCCTGCTACCTGAAATTTGGCCTCACGTTTTCGGCGGCGAAGTATTGCGTGCTGAGCTTCCTGCTGCTCGGCCTGATCTTCACCGACGCGGAGTGGAAGCTGCTTCCCGACGCGCTCACCTTGCCCGGGCTCGGGCTGGGAGTGTTCTTCAGCCTCTTCGTGCCGGTGAACGATCTGACCACGCGCATTGTGTCTGCGCTGTTTTCGCCCGCGTTGCTGCCGATGGCCAGCGGCATGCCCGGCGGACACGGCGAGATGGGCTGGCGGCTCATGTCGCTGGCACAGTCGGCGCTGAGCGCGGCCGTGGGCGCATCGTTCATCTACGGCGCGGGCATGATCTACCTGCGGGCGCGCGGCGTGGAAGGCATGGGCATGGGCGACGTGAAGCTCATGGCCATGGTCGGCGCATTTCTCGGCGTCACCCTTACGGTCATGACCCTCTTCCTCGCTTCGCTGCTCGGGTCGCTGTTCGGGCTCACGACGATCCTGATCGTCTGGCTGCGGCGCACGCGCCGCCGCATGCGGCGCGGGCGCGAGCCGGCGGCGCTGGCGCGGCGGCGCGCCTGGCGCTCGGCGCAGATCATGTACCGCTTCTACGAGATGCCGTTCGGTGTTTTTCTTGGCGTCGTGGCGCTCGCGGCGGCATTTTTCGGGAACGTCATCGTGGGATGGTATTGGGAGCACTTTCGGTGATCCCAAACCGCCTCCGGGACGTGTCCTTTGGGGCTGGCGAGCGCGCTTCCCGGCGGCGAAAAGCCGCCAAAATCGCCGGAAAACAGGGTTAAAATACGCAGCAGGAGCTCTGCCGCGCGAGCGGCGGAGCGCCCCAAATTCCAGCACCAGCGGCGAAGGACGGCCCTTATGAAGCGTATCTGGCTTGCACTGATCACGGTGGCGGCATTCAGCGTGTGCGCTGCGGCGCAGCAATCCCTCGCCGACGCGGCCCGCGAAGCGAAGAAGGACAGGAAGCCCGTGGGCAAGGTCTACGACAACGACAACCTGCCCACAACGGCCACCATCAGTCAGAGTGGTCCCACGTCAGCTCCCGACAAGAAGGCCGGCGACGCCAAAGCCGATGCTGGCGCAGCCGACGCGGCCTCAGGTGACGAGGCCGACAAGGGCAAGCTGGAGGCGCGCTTCCGCTCGCAGGCTGCCGACCTGAAGAAAGAAATTAACCAGCTCTCGCGCGAGCTCGACGTGATGCAGCGCGAGCACGGCCTGCGCGCGGCGGCCTTCTACGGCGACGCCGGAACCCGTCTTCGCGACGAGAAAAAGTGGGCCGACGACGAGCGCAAGTACCAGGCCGAATTGGCCGACAAGCAGAAGGCGCTCGCCGACAGCAAAGCCAAGCTCGATGATTTGCGGGAGCAGGCCCGCAAAGCGGGCGTGCCGGCGTCGGCAACTGAATAGTTCTTCCTTGCATCGGTAGCAACGCGCGCCCTTGCCGCCGGCGCACCGGCCACGGAACTTCACCCCGTAGCGACGGGCGCCCCCGCCCGTCGGCACGTCACCACGGACGGTGTTTAGCTCGAGTGGACCCGCTGCATCTCCCGCAGACCTCGCACCTGCCGCATGTGGTGGCGCGTGTGCACCCAGTGGAAGCGGCGCCACTGCTTTACGTTCAGCGCGCCCAGCACCGGATGGTCGGCGATCTTTCGGCGCGAGCCGTACTTCTCTTCACATTCGGCCAGCACCGCGTCCATGCGGACGATGGAGTCCAGCGCGTTCCGGAGCGCGACTTCCGGCGCGATGCCCGTGGGCAGCGTCCCTTCCGGAGCTTTGCGGCCCGAAGGGAAATATCCGAGGTCGCCGACCACGATGGTGGACAAGCGCTGCTTCATCGTCGGCGGCGTTGCGCGCGGTCCGCCGGCGACGACCTTCGACAGCAGGCGCGCCGTCCCGTCGTAAGCGATGGAGAGGTGCTCCAGGATCTGGCCGCAGCACCACTTCCCTTCCGCCGGCGCAAAGGCGAGCTGCGTTGGGGTGAGTCCGGCGGTGGCCGACTCGATTTCGTCGCGCGCACGCTGCAGAAACGGATGCATCGCTCGACCAGCATGCCGCGTCGCGGTGCGGAAGGCAAATCACTTCCGATAAAATGCCGGGTTGCACCAGCGGGCCGGGCTTCGGCCGTGGCGCCGGGAATCGAGACCAATATGCAAAACGCGAGAGTGGCCGCCGTGCTGATGGCGCTGGCGATGCTGGCGGCCTGCAGCTCGGAGCCGAAGAAGGCCGAAGCGCCCACCGTTCCCGCCAAGCCCAGGGAAACCGAGGCGCGCACCGGCCGCGAGGCCTTCCAGCGGCTCTATGCCACGGCACGCCAGTGGGCGGCTGACGCGCGGCCCGTGCGCCTGGAGTCGGGCGCCACGAACGACGCCAACGGCCACGACGGCAAAGCGGCCATCTGGCGCACGCAGTTCGCCTCGGCCGGCCGGCGCGGCATCGAGGCGTTCATCTGGTCGGGAACGAGCGGTCCCGACGCGCCCGAGCGCGGCGTCTCGCACGGCGCCGAGGACACCTGGACTCCGGGCAACGCGTCCACCGTGCCGTTCGACGTGAACTTCCTCAAGGTGGACTCCGACGGCGCGGTGAAGACGGCCGAGAAGCACGGCGGCGACAAGGTACTCAAGTCCAGGCCGGACACGCCGGTCGTCTACCTGCTCGACTGGGACATGCGCAAAAGCGAGCTGGTTTGGCACGTCATCTACGGACGCAGCCGCTCTGACGCGGCGCTGGTGGTCGACGTGAACGCCACGACGGGCGAATTTCTGCGGGTGGAGAAATAGCGAGAGGTAGCAAGCTACGTCTCTGCGCTGCAGCAATCAGTTCTTGATGGGCGGCTTTTTGCTGCAGCCCTGCGCAGTCGCCACGTGCACGCACCAGTCGGAGCCGAACTGTTCCTTCAGGCGCTTGCCCATGCTCTTCTTGTTGGGGTCGCCATCCTGGCTCTGCTGGCCGGCAGCGGTCTCTTTCGCGCCGGGCGGCGGCACGGGCGGAACGGGTGCTCCAAGTCGCGCCAGCGACTTGCGAGCGTCTTCGGCGAACTCCCCACGCGGCAGAATTCCGAGATAAGCCGTGTAGTTCTTCACGGCGTCATCGTTCTGGCCGAGCTTCTCGTACGTCTGCGCCAGGCGGTAGGTCGCGACCGCGTCGTTCGCCTTCCACTCCAACGCTTCCTGGAAGCGGCTGAGCGCCGCGGGATAATTCTTCTGCGAGTAGTAGTACTCGCCCACTTCCACGTTCTTGGCGGCGCGGTGCGGGTCGTAGGGATGCAGCTCGCCCACGTCGTCGGGCGGCGCGGACGGGTGATCGCCGGGAGGCGGTGAAAGGTCGATGATGGTGTCGCGGCTCGAGCTGGTTCCGGGATCGGTCGAGGTTCGGGAGCCCTGGTCGGAACGCGGCGCCGGCGCGTTAGGACCGGGCTGCGGCCGCGACTGGGCCGGCAGCTGGGCCATGGCGCTGGTCGGGAACACCAGGGCCGCGAGCAGCAGCAGGACGGTCAGAGCGCGGAGCATTGACTCCATTTTAGTCCAGCATTGGTAAGACGCCGCGAAAGCGGTGGTCTTGCGAGACCTGCCTGACGACTTGGGCCGGGCCCATGCGGGCTTCAGGGCTGCGTTCCTCATTCAGTTCTGTCAAGCCCCCGGCCCGGCCAATTTCTGCCTAACGATCTGATTCTGCTCGCCCAAAATTTTCCCCGTCCCTTCCCAATCTCCCGCCCCGATTTGCTACTCTGAGAGTAGGAAGGCCCCGAGAGCACGGAAACGCTCCGGGACCTTGTTCTTTGGTAGCGCTGGGATAGCGCTGGCAACAACGCCTTTGTTTTCAAGACCTCGAATCTAAAGCGAGTCGCCTCAGGGCCTTGCAAAATCACCGTTGAAACTAAACGTTTTAAGATCACGGTCCTAAGGCGCCTGCGATCATCGCCTTAGAGACAAACTCGTCTCTAACCTGCTGCAAACAATAGACCGGGGGAGGGGGGAGGGGGGGAGAGGTATCACCGTAGAGACGTTGCTTGCAACGTCTCCCCGGCGCGTAAACAACAAAGACGTAGCAAGCTACGTCTCTACGACCGGTGCCGCCCGAACGCGCGGCGACTGCGCGCAAAAAAAAGAACCGCCTCGCCGGAGCGAGGCGGTTTTTCCTCTGGTGTGAGGATTGCCGCGGGGCTGCGCTGGGGGAGGGCCGCAACCCCGCGTACAAAGCTATCGCGCGCCGCCGCCGGGCTGCTGCGCCGGCTGCGAGGTCTGCTCGCCGGTGTTGGTCATGAGCCGCACGTCCACGCGACGGTTCTGGGCGCGTCCGGCGGAACTCTTGTTGTCGGCGACCGGCTTATCTTCGCCCAGGCCGATGAGGTAGATCTTGTGCGCGGGCACGTTGGCCTTCCCCGCCAGGTACTGGATGACGGCCGATGCGCGGCGCTGGCTCAGATCGTAGTTGTAATCACGGTCGCCCACCGAGTCCGCTCCGCCCTCCACGGTGATGATGTAGTGCGGGGCGTTGGGAATCTCAGATGCAAGCTGGTCGAGCGCTTCTTCCGCTTTCTTCGTCAGATTGGCCTGGTTGAAGGCGAAGTGCACCGTGGTTTCCGCCACGGGATGATAGTTGTCCAGGTTGGCAACCGTGTTCTGCAGCGAGGTGACGCGGTTGCTGGCCTGGGTGGCGAGCTCCTGCGCCTGGCCGGCTTGCTGGCCGGCTGCCTGCGCCTTCTGGTCAGCGGCGGCGGCGCGCTGGTTGACGTCCGTGATGCCCTGCTGAGCGCGCGCGTCAACGTCCTTGATGGCGTTGGTGTTCTTCGCGGTCAGGTCATCGAGCTCGTTGGTCTTCTCGATGATGGGCGTGGTCTGCTGCTTGACGTATTTCTTGGTGCTGCAGCCGACCGAGGCAGCCAGGCCGAGCACGGTCGCAAATACCACGGCGTTGCGGGTCATGGGGAGAACTCCTTCCAAATCCTGCGGGCAGCTGGCGCCCGTCTTCGGCGAGTTGTCGCCGCCTTAGCGGATAGCACGCCGGTTTCCAATCGCGGGCCGGAATCGCGATGGCAACCATTTGAATCTAAGCTATTTACTCGAACAACGCCAGGGGTTTAGCGGGCCCGTGCCGGGCTGCCGGGCACAAACCGCCGAGCAGGATAGAATTTTTACAGGTCAAGGGCCGGGCGCGGGAAGCCGATGCGAGGCCTCGCGGTGCTCGGCTCAAGATCGTCCCCGGGCGGTTTTCAAGAGAAATGGACATTCGCCAGAAAATCCGCACCCTGCCGACCAGCCCCGGCGTGTATCTGTACAGGAACGCCGAGGGCGAAGTCATCTACGTCGGCAAGGCGAAGAACCTGCGCAGCCGCGTGCGCTCGTACTTTCTGGAGGGACGCGCGGAAGACGCCAAAACCGGCACGCTGCTGCGCGAGGCGGTGGACGTTGACTACATCGTGGTGGACAACGCCGGCGAGGCGCTGGCGCTGGAAAACAACCTCATCAAGCAGAAGAAGCCGCGCTTCAACATCCTGCTGCGCGACGACAAGACGTATCCGTACATCAAGCTGACGCTGGGCGAGCGGTATCCGCGCGTGTACGTGACGCGCCGGCTGCGCAAAGATGGCAGCGCCTGCTACGGCCCGTACTTCCCTGCGAGCCTGGCCTATCGGATCGTGGACTTGATTCACCGGCATTTTCTGGTGCCGTCGTGCACGGTGGATTTGACGCGCGAGCACCCGCGTCCGTGCTTGCAGTACTACATCGGGCGATGTCTGGGACCGTGCGTCGCCGGCCTGACCACGCCTGCCGCGTACGCCGAAGCCGTGCGCGACGTGAAGCTGTTCCTCGAAGGCCGCCATGCCGACCTGAGCAAGTCGCTGCGCGCGCGCATGGAGCTGGCAGCCCAGCGGGAGCAGTACGAGCTGGCGGCGAAGTATCGTGATCTGATCGTCACCGTGGAGCAGCTCGACGAGAAGCAGCGCATGGCGGCGGTGGGCGGTGACGATGCCGACGTGTTCGGCTATCACTTCGAGAACGGCATGCTCGCGGTCAACCTGTTCCACATGCGCCGCGGCAAGGTGCTGGACCGGCGCGAGTTGTTCTGGGAGGACCTGCCGGAGTTCGCCATGGCGGGGCCGGAGTCGGCCGAAGGAGACGTTGCAAGCGACGTCTCGAGAGAAAACACGGCGACGCGCGACGAGTTCCATCCGGAGGGATTTTTCTCGGCGCTGCTGAAGCAGATCTACATTGACCAGCAGTATGTGCCGCGGACGATTTACGTTCCGGTCGACTTCGAAGACCGCGCGGAACTGGAAGACCTGCTCAGCGAAAAGCGCGGCACGCGGGTGGAGATTGCCGTGCCCCAGCGCGGCGAGAAACGTTCGCTCATTGACCTGGTGGCGCGCAACGCCAAGCAGGGCTTCGATCAGCGCTTCCGCGTGATGAAGCCGGGCATGCGCGCCATCCAGGAGGCGTTGCAGGACGTGTTGCTGCTGCCGTCGCTGCCGAAGCGAATTGAATGCTTCGATATTTCCCACATACAGGGCGCGGAAACGGTCGCGTCCATGGTGGTGTGGGAAGACGGCAAGATGAAGAAGTCCGACTATCGCAAGTTCATCATCCGCGGGATCAACGGCGTGGACGATTTCGCCAGCATGCGCGAGGTGGTGGAGCGCCGCTACAAGCGCGTGCAGGCGGAAAAGCGGCCGATGCCGAGTCTGGTGCTGGTCGATGGCGGCGTTGGGCAGCTGCACTCCGCGGCGGCGGCGCTGGAGTCGCTGCAGATCGTGACCCAGCCGCTGGCGGCGATCGCCAAGCGCGAAGAGATCATCTACGTGCACGGGCAGGAGGATGAACCGGTCGTCCTCGACCACCACTCGCCGGTGCTGCACCTGGTGCAGACCATCCGCGACGAAGCACACCGCTTCGCCGTCGGCTTCCACCGCCAGCGACGCGCGATCCGCGACCGCAATTCCGAGCTGCTGGAGATTCCCGGCATCGGGGCGCGAACACGCCAGCGTCTGCTGGCGCACTTCGGCTCGCTGCGCGCCGTGCAGCAGGCCGACGCAGCCGCGCTCGCCGCCGTGGTCAACAAGAGTCAGGCGCAGGCGATCATGGAACATTTCCAAAAGACAACTTAAGACAGAGAGGACGCAGAGGAATGCTGGTTCTTCCGTTTGTCCGCGTCCTCTGCGTCCTCCTGTCTTAATTCTTTTTTCGCGATTCGAGCTGCTGGAGCAGGTAGACGCGGATGTTCTCCGCCAGGCGCGACGTGCGGAGCACCTCGCGCAGCACCGAAGACGGCAGCGCCTGCGCGACGGTGATGGCCGTGGCCAGCGGCGTGTTGGGATTGCGCAGCAGGGCGATGCGAATCTCACGGCGCAGCGACCACTTGGTGTGCGCCGCCACGGACTTGATGAGCGCGGTGGGGATTTCGTCCCTCATCAGGGCGGGAACGATGAGGGCTTCCGTCATCTGCGGATTGTCGAGCGCGGCCGAGATGATGCGCGCCTCGGGATCGAGCAGCAGCGCAGCAGCAACGCGTCCGGAGGCGCGGCGCGAGAGCGCCAGCCGCTCTCCGGAAGAAATGCTCTCCAAACGATTGATGATGGCTTCTTCGGCCGCCATCTTCAGATCAACGGCGATTCCCGGCGTCAGCGCGAGCTGCATCAGTTCGAAGGTGTAGAGTCGGCGCGCGATTGGCAGCGATAGATGCCGCGGCGTGCGCGGATGACGCACCAGCGCGTTCAGCACCTTGCGGCTCTTCATGGCAGAGACATTCTTGGAGAGCGCGTCGAGCACACGGTCGGTGAGGTCGCGGCGGGTGAGCAGCGCGAGTGCGAGATCTTCGCTGAGGCGAGGGTCGGCGGCCGCGGCGCGCAACACGTCAGCCGATTGCGAGTGCAGCATGGGCTCGAGCGAGTCGGAAGGACCGGCTGCGTCGCGTCTCTCGCCGCGGCGGCTCACGGCTCAGGCCTTGGCGGCGGCTGCCTGCTTGCGCGCGAGGGCGAGCGCACCGAGCACGGGCTCGACGATATCGTCGCTGATGCGGGCGTTTGGACTCAACACCTTGAGCGTTTGCCGGAACGAACGCCGCACTTCCTCCGAACCGCCGAGTACGCCCCCAGTGATGCGTACCGGAGCGGGATCGTGCGTGGGCCACAGGCGGTCGATGACGTGACGCGCCAGTTCGGCAAGTTCGGCGCCGGCGCTGTCGAGTATTTCCGCCGCTGTCACGTCGCCTGCGCGAGCTTGTTCCATCACGATGGGAAAAAGTGTGGCGAAATCGGGCGGCGGGACGCGGTTGGCGAGCGTGACCAGGTCTTCGAGGCTCTGCTCTTTCCACACTTGCAGAATGGCGTCGCGCAGGCTGGTTTGTTCGCCGGAGTCGGCGGCGCGGAGCACGCGGGCGACGGCGTTGCGGCCGATCCATGTGCCGGACCCTTCGTCGGAGATGGCCGGGCCCCATCCGCCGGCGCGCGCGGTGCGGCCCGAGGCGTCGCGTCCGAAGGCGATGGAGCCGGTGCCGGAGATGACGAGCACGCCAGGGCCCGCGGAAAATGCGGCCTCCAGCGCGATGGCATTGTCGCCCACGACCTGCACCGGGCCGGAGACGACCTCCTGGATCCAGCGCAGCACGATCGAGGCGACGTCGGAGCGCGAGATGCCGGAAATGCCGACGCAAACGCCGGAGATCTGCTCGGGGTGGACGTTCCCTTTCGCCGAAGCCTTGCCCATCGCCTCGTAAATCGCGCCGCGGGCAGCGGCTTCGCCGACAACCTGAAGCTTGCAGGAGCCGGTGGTGGCCCGGCCGAGCACACGCGTCTCGTCGCCGAGCACACACTCGGTCTTGCTGCCGCCGCCGTCGATGCCGATGAAGTAGGCCATCGCTACGTGGTTGTAGCACGGGTGCGGCGAAAACATCTACCACAGAGACACAGAGGCACAGAGACAGCAATTCAAAATGACAAATGCAAAATGGGGAGGGCTCGCGCGCCGGAACGGCGAAACCGAATTCGTTGCCTGAATTCTCTGTGTCCCTGTGACCCTGTGGTGGATGTTCGTGTTGTGGTATTAACTACAGCGCGAGGGCAATCCGATTCCCACATTCAATAGCGGGTTGAGCGGGCTCGACCTGGCGATCATCGCGGCCTACCTGGCCGGGATCACGCTGTTTGGGTTGCGCTTTCGCAAGCAGCAGCGCTCGCTCAAGGACTACTTTCTCGCCGACCGCAATGTTCCCTGGTGGGCGATTTCGCTCTCCATCGTCGCGGCCGAAACGAGCACGCTCACCATCATCTCGACGCCCGGGTTGTCGTATCAGGGCAACCTTACGTTTCTGCAGGTCGTGCTGGGATACCTGGTGGGACGCGTGGTGATCAGCGTCCTGATGATCCCGCACTACTTCCGCGGCGAGCTATTCACGGCGTATCAGCTCATGGAGCGGCGATTCGGGGCGAAGCTGCGGTCGCTCACCGCGAGCCTGTTCCTGATTACCCGCGCGGCCGCCGAGGGTGTGCGGGTGTTTGCCGTGTCGATCGTGGTCGGCATCGCGCTAGGGCCGCTGCTGGGCGGACTCACCGACTTGCAGCGCGACCTGGTGGCGATCGGGATCGTCACGGCGCTGACGCTGATCTACACCTTCGAGGGCGGCATGACGGCGGTGATCTGGACCGACGTGGCGCAGATGTTCATCTACGTCGCCGGAACGATGGTCGGATTTGTCACGCTGCTGCGGCTGATTCCCGGCGGCTGGGCGACGGTGAGCAGCGTGGGCGAGAGCGCCGGAAAGTTCCAGGTGCTGAACTTCACCGGCGGATGGGCGCAGCCGTACACGTTCTGGGCCGGTGCGATTGGCGGCGCATTCCTGACGACCGCGAGCCACGGCGCCGACCAGTTGATCGTGCAGCGGCTGCTGGCGGCGCGCAGCGAAGGCCAGTCGAAGCTTGCGCTGATTTCCAGCGGCGTGGCCGTGCTGTTCCAGTTTTCGCTCTTCATGCTGATTGGCGTGATGCTGCTGGTGTTCTATCAG
The DNA here is from genome assembly GCA_035651995.1 of Terriglobales bacterium. NCBI lineage: Bacteria > Pseudomonadati > Acidobacteriota > Terriglobia > Terriglobales > Terriglobales bacterium. Next base: position 95,248 of record DASRER010000012.1, read on the forward strand.
CGGCCGCCGGCGGCGTTCGGCGGAGCGGACCGAATCTTTCCAACGTTCATTGTGACGCGGCTGGCCCACGGCGTGGCGGGATTGCTGATCGCGGCCATCCTGGCGGCGGCGATGAGCAATCTGAGCGCGGCGCTGAACTCGCTTTCGTCGAGTACCATCGTGGATTTCTATCTCAGGCGAAGACAGGGCGCGAGCGAGCGCGACATGCTGCGCGTTTCGCGCGTCGCGACGCTGGCGTGGGCTTTGGCGCTGTTCGCGCTGGCAGTCGTCTCGCGGCGCAGCCAGAGCGTGATCGTGGTGGGACTCTCGATCGCTTCAGTGGCGTATGGTGCGCTGCTGGGCGTCTTCCTGCTCGGTCTGCTGACAAAACGCGCGCACCAGCGCGGCGCCATGGCGGGAATGCTGGTGGGCTTTTGCACGAACATGTACATATGGATCAGCACGCTGCTGCCGGCGCGCGCGCTGCCGCTGGGCTGGTTTACGCGGCAGATTCCGTGGACGTGGTACGTGGCGATTGGCGCGTGTCTGACGTTCGGCGTCGGGTATGCTGCCAGCCTGGCGATGGCGCCCGATCGCACAACCGAAAATCGTGAGCAAGGCCAGCATGCCTGACGCCGCAACGCAAAACTCGAGCCGTCCTGAACTGGTACGCGCGCTCAGCGTGCACCACGCGACCGCCGTGGTGATCGGCACGGTGATCGGCAGCGGGATCTTTCTCGTTCCCGCCGAGATGATGCAGGCGGTGGGCAAGGCGAGCGCGGTTTACCTGGCGTGGATTGTGGGCGGACTGCTCTCGCTGGCAGGCGCGCTCACGTATGCCGAGCTGGCGTCACTGAAGCCGCAGACCGGCGGCGAGTACGTTTACATGCGCGATGGGTATGGGCCGCTGGGCGGATTTCTTTACGCCTGGACGTATTTCATCATCGCCAAGCCAGGATCCATGGCGACCATCGCCACCGGCTTCGTGCGCGTGCTGAGCCGGCTGGAGCCGCTGACCTTTCTCGGTAGAAACGTGAATGGGTCCTGGCACGCGACGTGGCAAGGCTCGTCGCTGGCCATCGCGGCGGTGATCTTCATCAGCTTCATCAACTACATCGGCGTGAAACGCGCCGGCGAGTTCCAGCTTTTCTTCACCCTGCTGAAGATCGCGATCATCCTAGCGGTTGTGGCGCTTGGTTTTTCGTATTCGGTCGGATCGTTCGCCAATTTCCAGACGATCTACGAAGGGGCGAAGGGAGGCGTCGCCGGCTTCATGGTGGCGCTGGTGGCGGCGCTGTGGGCCTACGACGGATGGAACCTGGTGACGCTGATCTCGGGCGAGGTCAAGCGACCGGAGCGCAACCTGCCGATCGCGCTGATTGTCGGCATGCTGACGGTGGCCGCCCTGTACATCGGCGTGAACGCCGCGGTGCAGTACGTGATCCCGGCGGCGGCGGTGGCCGCGTCCGCCAGCCCGGCGCTGGATGCGATTCGCTGGGTGGGACCGGGTGTCTTCTCGATCGTATTGCTGGGAATGGCGCTCTCCATGCTCGCCACGCTCAACGGCAGCACGATGACCGGCGCGCGCGCGCCCTTTGCCGTCGCCCGCGACGGATACTTCTTTCACGCGCTGGCGAAAGTGCATCCGCGGTTTCTGACGCCGTCGAATGCCATCATCGCGCAGGCGGTGCTGGCGATTGCGCTGCTTCTGATCGGCGCCACGTTCCAGCAACTTTTCTCGCTGACGCTGTTTGCCGAGTGGCTGCTCTACATGCTGTGCGCCGCGACGGTGTTCATCTTCCGGCGGCGCGAGCCGGATGCGCCGCGCGCCTACAAGACGTGGGGATACCCGGTGGTGCCCGCATTGTTCATCGTGTCGGCAGGGGTGCTGCTGTATTACAGCATCGCGCAGAACAGGGCGGTGTCGCTGGGAGGGCTGGCAGTGATAGCGGCCGGCGTGCCGGTGTTTTGGTTCTTTGCGCGAAGAAGAGTCAAAGGCTAGAAGCCATCTCATAAATGTCTCAGCAGGACCAGAACGCACGCGAGCTGAACCATGCCGAGGAAGTTGGCCGCGTGGTACTCCCAGCGGGTGACCACGCGGCGATAGTTATGCAACCAGGCGAACAAACGCTCGA